>NZ_QTPV01000005.1:0-287149 GCF_003857985.1 Burkholderia sp. Bp9090 | reverse complement strand
TGTTCCTGTCGGCGTTCCCGAGCGCCGCGCTCACGGGCCAGTCGTTCGTCGTCAGCCACGGCTGGTTCATGCAGTAAGGTCCTCGCCTCCCTGACGGGAGGCGATTCCCGTACTACCGCCCATTCTTGCGATGGCGTGCCGTCAGTCGACGCCACGCCATCCGTCACCGCCGTCCACGGCGGGATTTCTCGGAGCAACTGATGAAACCGCACGCGCGTACAGAAAAGCAGGCCGTCGATGCGGCGGACCTGCAACACGAAGCCGGCGCGCCGGCCGCTGCGCGGTCGCTGCCGTACGAAACCATCGCGCTCGTCCTGCAGGGCGGCGGCGCGCTCGGCGCGTATCAGGCCGGCGTGTTCGAAGGGCTGCACGAAGCGGGCGTTCCGCTCGACTGGATCGCAGGCATCTCGATCGGCGCGCTCAACACCGCGCTGATCGCCGGCAATGCGCCCGAACATCGCGTCGAGCGGCTGCGCCAATTCTGGGAAACGATCTGCCAGCCGGCGTTCTTTCCCGCGATTCCGGCCGCGTTCGAATTCGCGCTGTTCAACAGCATCGACCAGGTCCGCACGTTCTTCACCGCATCGCAGGCCGCAAGCGCGATGATGCAGGGCCAGCAGGGCTTCTTCTCGCCGCGCTTCCCGCCGCCGCTGCCGGGCGTGTCCGATCATCCGGAAAAGATCAGCTGGTACGACACGTCGGCACTGCGCGCGACGCTGCTCAAGCTGTGCGATTTCGACCGGATCAACTCGGGCGAGACGCGCGTGTCGGTCGGCGCGGTCAACGTCGGCACCGGCAACTTCGTGTACTTCGACAACTCGCGCATCCGCCTCGAGCCCGAGCACTTCATGGCGTCCGGCGCACTGCCGCCCGCGTTTCCGCCGGTCGAGATCGACGGCGAGTATTACTGGGACGGCGGCGTCGTGTCGAACACGCCGCTGATGGAAGTGCTGCGCGCGCGTCCGCGGCGCGACACGCTCGCGTTCCAGGTCGATCTGTGGAGCGCGCGCGGGCCGCTGCCGCGCACGATGGCCGACGTCGCGGAACGCACGAAGGACGTGCAGTATTCGAGCCGCACGCGTTTCGTCACCGATACGCTGCAGCGCGAACAGCGCTACCGCAACGTGCTGCGCCACGTGCTCGAGCAGGTGCCGGAAGAGCAGCGCAAGAACGACCCGTGGTGCATCGAGGCCGAAGCGATGTCGAGCGGGAAGAAATACAACATCCAGCACCTGATCTATCAGCAGAAGGCGTACGAGCACCACTACAAGGACTATCAGTTCGGTCTGTCGACGATGCGCGACCACTGGTGCGCGGGTCTCGACGACATCCGCAAGACGCTCGCGGTCAAGGACGGCCTCGCGCTGCCCACCAACGACGCGGGCTTCGTCACGCACGACATTCACCGCCGCCGGTGATGCCGTGTGCGACGGACCGGCGTGCAGGCTGCGCCGGTCCGTCCTCTGTTCCGATTCGACATGCCGATCTTCATTGCGCTGTTCGCGCTCATCGCCCTGGGATGGGGCGCCGTCCACCTGTTTCACGTCATCGCCGCGCAGTTCGGCCAGCCGGTCGCGATCGCGGCCGCCGTGCTCGCCGCCGCGATCCTGATCGCGCTGATCGCATGGTGGATCAAGCGCCGCCGCGACATCGCACCGAACACGAAGGAACAAGGCTGGACCCACATCGTGCATCGCGCGTGGGGCGAGGTGCGCGTGTCCGCGACGCAGGGGCTGCTGTGGCTGTCGCACGACGGCGCGGACGGCCGCTATACGTTGTCGCAGCTCGACGGCTGCGAGGCGGCGCCGATCGGCGGCCGCTGGCATCTCGTCGTGCGCGTGCGCGACGCGGTGCGCGGCGAATGGAAACTGCCGATGATGGACAAGCGCGATGCGCAGCGCTGGGCGCGCGTGCTGATGCTCGCGAAGGACAACCGGCTGTAGGACGGCGGCGCGGTTCCCTGAGCGCCCTAGCGCGCGCCGAGTGCCCACAACGCGTCGAGCACGTGCTGGGTCGACCGCTCGACCGGGCCGGCCCGATGCGCGATGCCCAGTTCGCGCCACAACGCCGGACGCAGCGGCCGCATGACGATGCGTGGGTCGGGCAACGGGGCGCCCGCCTCGTGCGGCAGCAGCGTCGCGCCGTAACCCGCGGCGACTAGGCTCTTGATCGCATCGTTGTAGTTGAGTTCGATGCGCGGCTCGGGCCGGTGGCCGCCGAGCGCGAACCATTCCGTCGTGAGCCGCGACAGGCGGGTGGTCGCATCGTTGAGAATCAGCGGGCGCGCGGCCAGATAGGCCGGCGTCACGCGTGCCGGCAGCCGCCAGTCCGCGGGCAGAAAGGCCAGCACCGGATCGCGCCGCCACGCGCGGATGGACAGCCCCGCGACCGCCGCCTGCGGCAGGGCGACCAGCCCGACGTCGAGCGAGCCCTGCGCAAGCCGCGCCAGTGTGTCGTGCGACGTGAGCACCGCGATCTGGACATCGATGTCCGGATGCTGCTCGCGCAGCCGGGCCACCGCCTGCGGCAACAGATGGGCGATCGCCCCGGTCGATGCTCCGAGGCGCACCCGCCCGGTCAGGCCCTGCACTTGCCGCTCGACGTCGTCGAGGGTCGACTCGACCTCGGCCAGCAGACGGCGCGCCCGCTCCACCAGCACCGCACCGATCGTCGACGGCTGTACGTTGCCGCGCGTGCGCGACAGCAATGGCGCACCGATGCGGCTTTCGAGTTCGGCGACATGAAGGCTGACCGTCGGCGGCGCAAGATGAAGCAATTGCGCGGCGGCCACGAAGGATCCCTGGTCGGCGATTGCGACCAGCGTACGCAGCCGGTCCAAACTGATCTCGCGCATGCCCACCTCTCGTTCAGGAAAACTGAATCCGGTCATCAGGAAATTCAACTTTTCCTATTCTAGGCGTTCGATGGACGATACGGCTTTCCGATGCCCGAAACGAGGAACGCGACCATCATGAGCCTCCCTACTGTCTATATCGACGGCGACCAAGGTACGACCGGACTGCAGATCCACGAGCGCCTGCGGGATCGCACCGACCTGCGGCTCGTCACGCTGCCGGATGCCGAGCGCAAGGACCCCACGCGGCGCGGCGAAGCGATCAACGCGTGCGATATCGCGATTCTGTGCCTGCCCGACGCCGCCGCGCGCGAAGCGGTCGGCTTCATCCGGAATCCGGCGGTACGCGTGATCGATGCGAGCTCGGCCCATCGCACCGAACCGGAATGGGTCTACGGTTTCCCCGAGATGGCCGACGGGCACGCCCAGGCCATCGCACGTGCACGGCGCATCACCAATCCGGGCTGCTATCCGACGGGCGCGGTCGCGCTGCTGCGGCCGCTGCAACAGGCCGGCCTGCTGCCGCGCGACTACCCGGTGAGCATCCATGCGGTGTCCGGTTACTCGGGCGGCGGCCGCGCCGCCGTCGACGCATTCGAATCGAACGACGCCGCGCGCGCGAAACCGCTGCAGGTCTACGGCCTCGCGCTCGCGCACAAGCATGCGCCCGAGATCCAGCTGCATGCCGGGCTCGCGCATCGTCCGCTGTTCGTGCCGGCTTACGGCGCCTATCGGCAGGGCATCGTGTTGACGGTGCCGATCGAGCTGCGCCTTCTTCCGGCCGGCGTGACCGGTGAGTTGCTGCACACGTGTCTCGCGCACCATTACGCCGGCGCGCGCCATGTCGAGGTCACGCCGCTCGCGGATACGCGCACGATCACGCATCTCGATCCGCAGGCGCTGAACGGTACGAACGACCTGCGGCTGAGCGTGTTCGTCAATGACGATCACGGTCAGGTGCTGCTGTCCGCCGTGTTCGACAATCTCGGCAAGGGGGCATCCGGCGCGGCCGTGCAGAATCTCGACCTGATGCTCGGCACGGAGAGCGCTGCGAAAGCGGCTTGACGCCGGAGCCGCGGGTTTGAGCCGCGGTTTGGGTGCGGGTGCGGGTGCGGGTGCGGGTGCGGGTGCGGGTGCGGGTGCGGGTGCGGGTGCGGGTGCGGGTGCGGGTGCGGGCATCATCGTCGGTCGGGCTCGTGCCTCGCGGCCATCGACGTATCGCCGCCTGTTGCGTCGTGTCGGCCCATGACGCGATGGCACGCCCAAAACGGGCATGTGCCGACGTCGCAGACATGCCCCCGTAAAAGCTCACCTTTCGCCGATTTCAGCCCGCATCGTCGCTCGCCGCGGCATTCAACCCGGCGAGCGCCTCCGCCAGAAAATCGACGCACACGCGCACCTTCGCCGAAGCCGCGACGCGTTCCGGATAGACCGCCCAGATGTTCGCCGGCTGAATCACGTCCGGCAGCACGCGCCGCAGCGCGCCGCGTTCGATCAGCGGCCCCGCCTCCCAGATCGAGCGCAGCACGATCCCGCGCCCGGCCAGCGCCCATTGCACGGCCACCTCGCCGTGGTTCGTCGACAGCGCGCCGCCGACCTTCACCGTTGCCGTTTCTCCGCGCAGGTTCAGCCGCCACACGCCGAACGGATGGTCGCGCTCCTTGATCGCGAGGCAGTCGTGCGACGCGAGATCCGCGAGCGTGCGCGGCGTGCCGCGTCGTGCGAGATAGTCGGGCGACGCACACAGCACGCGGTAGTTCGCGGCAAGGCGGCGCGCGATCAGGTGATCGGCGATCTCGTCGCCGATGCGCACGTCGAGGTCGTAGCCTTCGCCCGCGACGTCGACGAGCCGGTCGAACAGATCGAGCCGCACGTTCAGCTGCGGATAGCGCGCGGAGAAGTCGAGCAACGCCGGCGCGACGACGTGGCGGCCGAAGCCGAAGCTGCTCGAAATGCGCAGCGTGCCGCGCGGCACCGAGCGCGTGGTCGAGACATCCTCGACGAGATGATCGACGTCGTCGAGAATCTTCTCGGCACGCGCGAACACGCGTTCACCGGCCTCGGTGACCGTCACGCGGCGCGTCGACCGATGCAGCAGCCGCGTGCCGAGCTGCGCCTCGAGCAGCGCGATGCGCTTGCTCACGTACGCGGGCGACACCGCGAGCTGCTCGGCGGCCGCGCTGAAGCTCGTCAGGCGGACGACCAGGCTGAAGACGCGCAGGTCGTCGAGATTCGGCGATTTGTTCACGATTCGTGGAAAGTCGATTAACCTTTCGCACGATTTTAATCTGAATGGAAATAAATAAAATGGCGTCACGTTCCGCTGCGCACGCTGCCGGCGGCCCGAACAGCCAAGGAGGCTTGCATGAGCGACAAGACGTACAGGATTGCCGTCATCCCCGGTGACGGCATCGGCCGTGAAGTGATGCCCGAGGGCCTGCGCGCGCTCGACGCCGTGACGGCGCGCTTCGGCATCCGTTTCCAGTTCGAACAGATCGACTGGGCGAGCTGCGACTACTACGCGCAGCACGGCAAGATGATGCCGGACGACTGGAAGGCACAGCTGTCGGACATGGACGCGATCCTGTTCGGTGCGGTCGGCTGGCCCGCGACGGTGCCCGACCACATTTCGCTGTGGGGTTCGCTGCTGAAATTCCGCCGCGAGTTCGACCAGTACATCAACCTGCGGCCCGCGCGCCTGTTCGACGGCGTGCCGTCGCCGCTCGCCGGCCGCAACGCGGGCGACATCGACTTCATGATCGTGCGCGAGAACACCGAAGGCGAATATTCGTCGGTCGGCGGCACGATGTTCGAAGGCACCGAGCGCGAAGTGGTCATGCAGCAGTCGATCTTCACGCGTCACGGCACCGAGCGCGTGCTGAAGTTCGCGTTCGAGCTCGCGCAGCGCCGCGCGAAGCGCCTGACCGTCGCGACGAAGAGCAACGGCATCGCGATCAGCATGCCGTGGTGGGACGCGCGCGCGGCCGAGATGGGCGAGCGCTATCCCGAGATCGCCGTCGACAAGCAGCACATCGACATCCTGTGCGCGCGCTTCGTGCTGCAGCCCGACCGCTTCGACGTCGTGGTCGCGTCGAACCTGTTCGGCGACATCCTGTCCGACCTCGGGCCAGCCTGCACGGGCACGATCGGCATCGCGCCGTCGGCGAACCTGAACCCGGATCGCACGTTTCCGTCGCTGTTCGAACCGGTGCACGGCTCCGCGCCGGACATCGCGGGCCAGTACGTCGCGAACCCGATCGCGATGATCTGGTCGGCGGCGATGATGCTCGACTTCCTCGGCAACGGCGCGGGCCGCGAACGCGAAGCGCACGATGCGATCGTCGCGGCGATCGAGGACGTGCTGCGCACTGGGCCGCGCACGCGCGATCTCGGCGGCCAGGCAGGGACGCAGGAAGTGGGTGAAGCGATCGCGGCGCGGATCGCAGGCTGACGGAACGATGCGCAGGGCGCGCGCAGGTGGTCGATGGATGCATGTTCAGGGGTGAGCAACACGACCGGCTGCCGCGCACCCTGGTTGATTCCGATGTGCGGGCCTGGACGCGCGCGTGTCGGTATCGATGTGATTTCGAACGGTGAGCAACGCGATGCGGTGACACGCACGGTCACGTGTCGATCCATCGCCGTAACCGGCATCACGTCGAAGTCGAGCGGTGAGTTGCATCGCGCATCGCTACACACCGATCGAATCCCGCCAGTGTCGATGTCGCATTCGATTCGCGCGCGGGCAACGCAACGAAAGCGCGAGCACTGCAATGCGCACGGCGCTTCCGTCAGCGCAATCGCGCCATTTCCTGCGAAGAATGATCGGTGAGACGCGGGACGTGAAGAATCACACCGTCCCGCACGGAATCGCTCCTTCTCCCGAAAACTCTCACCTCAATACACGGCTCCCGAATTTCCTCACCGTTGAGCACAGGCGGCGCGCTCGATGCGTGATCGAACGCGTTCACGCGTCGTCATCGTGCTGCGTCACAGCCCGAGATCGGACAGGCCGGGATGATCGTCCGGACGGCGGCCGAGCGGCCAGTGGTACAGGCGGTCCGCTTCGCGAATCGGCAGATCGTTGATGCTCGCGTGGCGATGCGCCATCAAGCCGTTTTCGTCGAACTCCCAGTTTTCATTTCCGTATGAGCGGAACCAGTTGCCGGCGTCGTCATGCCATTCGTAGGCGAATCGCACCGCGATGCGATTGCCGCCGAACGCCCACAGCTCCTTGATCAGCCGGTAGTCAAGCTCGCGCGTCCATTTCCGCTGCAGCAGGCCGACGATCTCGTCGCGGCCCGTCACGAACTCCGCGCGATTGCGCCACCGGCTCTGCGGCGTATAGGCGAGCGACACGCGCTGCGGGTCGCGCGTGTTCCACGCATCCTCCGCGGCGCGCACTTTCTGGCGCGCCGTGTCGAGCGTGAAGGGCGGAACGGGCGGACGAACTTCCGAGGAAGCGGACATGGGATGCTCCTGTTCAAGGTTGGGGCCGCGCACGAACGCAGCCGGTTGGGACGCGTTACCGCGACGCTCGAGACACCGTATCGAGCAAGCATTCGGCGGCTGCGCGCGCATCGCGCGCCGCGACGGCATCGCCGCTGACGAGCGCCACGGCGATCGCGCCGTCGATCAGCACCAGCCATTGACGCGCGAGGCGGGCCAGCCCGCGGCGCTCGATCCCGGCTGCGTCGGCATACGCGTCGAACCGCTCGCGCACGAACGCGAGCAAGCGCGCCTTGTGCATGCGCGCGACGACGCGCACCGGATCGTCGGCGTCGGCAATTTCACCGGACGCGTTCAGGAATGCGCAGCCGTGAAAATCGGGTTCCACGAACCAGTCGCGCAGCACATCGAACATGCCGAGCAACTGCGCACGCGGCGACTTGCCGCGCGCCAGCGTCGCGTCGACGAACCAGCGCATCCAGCGTTCGTCACGGCGCTCGAGCGCGGCCACGACCAGCGCCTCCTTCGATTCGAAATGCGAATAAAAGCTCTTTCGCGCGGCACCGGATCGCTTCACGATCGCATCGACACCCGTGGCGTGGATGCCGCCCGAGTAGATCAGCGCCTCGGCCGCGTCGAGCAGCCGGTCGCGAACGGCCGGTTCGCCGGAGAGGTCATCATGTGTGTTGTTCATGGGTTTACGGTAGAACGATCGTTCTCCCTCGTCAACAGCCGCGTGAAAAGGCCCTGCCGTCGGAAGGGCCGATCGCCGCATGGTCCCGATGGCGAGCGGCGCATTGCAGCCGGCGTTTACGACATTTTTTCTTGAAGCTGGCGCGGGGGGCTCACTACACTTCGGTCACCCTGTCTGGCCGAAAGGACATCATGCAGCGACCGGAATCCGCACGCTCCGCGCGTGCCTATGCGGCTTATGCGAAGCGGCTCGACGGCCGCGTCGTGGTACGGCGTTTCGATCCGCGCAGCGATTCGTATGAGTCGCTGACCGCGTTGCTGCATCGTGCGTACGCGCCACTCGGCGCCGCGGGCTTCAACTGTCCGGGCGTCGACCAGCCGGCGTCGGCGACGCGCGAACGCATGCTCACCAGCGAGTGTTTCGTCGCGCTCGGCAACGCGCATCTGGTCGCGACGATCACGATGCAACCGCACGATCCCGATTCGCGTTGCGATCCGTATCGCAGCCGACGCGTCGCGACGCTCGGCCAGCTGGCCGTCGATCCGGTCTGGCAGGACCGCGGCATCGGCCGTGCGCTGCTCGCGTTCGCGCAACGGCGGGCTGCCGCGCGTGGCGCGACGCACATCGCGCTCGATGCGCCGCATGCGGCTGTCCGGCTCGTCGACTTCTATCGTCGCGAAGGGTTTCGGTTGATCGACGTGATGCGGTTTGCAGGACACAGCTACGACAGCGCGATCCTGTGCAAGGCGGTTGGCGTAGCGGGCGCGCCGATGCCTGTATCCGACACGACATCGATCGACGTCGCGCAGCGCGCCGGAGCGGCGTCGTGAGACGCGAAAGCGACGACGATCGCGCGCGGCTCGCACTACGTCGCGCCCGCACGCGGGCAGCACTGCGCATGCGCGGGCTGGTGAAGCTGACGGTCATCACGATCGCGGTCACGCAGATGCTGACGCTCGCGTTCGACAGCCTGCTCGTGTTGCTGGGCGACACGCCGGAAGCCGCGACATTGCTGCTGTTCCGCTTCGTCACGTGCGCGCTGGTCAGCTTCTGGCTTCAGGCGGACGCATCGCGCGCGTATCGGAATGCAGCGCAAAACGGACTCGTGACGGTGTCCGGCGCGCATGGCGATCTGATCGAAATCGCACCGCAATGCCCGAAACGCTGGCTCGTCGTGTTGAGTCTGCAACTCGAGCCGCGATGGCCGAACGGTGAGCGGATCGAATAGCAGGCAGCGCACCGATCGATGCCGGCTGGCGGGCTGATGGGTGAGTTGCATGTCGGTGATCGGCTCACGCCTCGAGGCCGAGCCGTGACCGGGTTGCGTGGTGACGTGCTGGCGCTGACGCAGGGCAAAACCATGACACGCGATGATGCGGCAAGGGCCCACTATTCAGGCACGACAAGCGAAGACGGAAGGGCAGGAAGAAAGGCACGCGCCGAGCGACGCGACGGAGTGGGCAGCGGAGCGGCGCTGATGGGTGAGGTGCATGCGCGATTGAATGTCACCGATGAGTGCTGCGGAATCGAAGTGCGATCGCCCTCGTATCGCTGACGAGAAACGACGTGCAGCCCGTTGAATTCCACGCCTGCGCGACACGCGGCAGCATGATCGAGCCGCCGTTCGGTACGCAAACACAGCTCCCGAATATTCTCACCTTACGCGTTCGTCGAAGCGGCCCAGCCCCGACAAACGCTCATGCCCGCACGAGCGGGGCAGCCGGCAAACGTACCGAACCGCCCCGCCGGCGCTCAGACCGTCCAGTCGAGAATCACCTTGCCGCTTTCACCCGACAGCATCGCGGCGAAGCCTTTCTCGTAATCGTCCGCAGCAAAGCGATGCGTGATGATCGGCGACAGATCGAGACCGCTTTGCACCATCGCGACCATCTTGTACCAGGTCTCGAACATCTCGCGACCGTAGATGCCCTTGATCTCGAGCCCCTTGAAGATCACCTGGTTCCAGTCGATCGCCGTCTGCGCGGGCGGAATGCCGAGCAGCGCGACCTTGCCGCCGTGATTCATCGCCTCGAGCAGGCTCGTGAACGCGCTCGGCACGCCCGACATCTCGAGACCGACGTCGAAGCCTTCCGTCATGCGCAGGTCGGCCATCACGTCGCGCAGCGACTCGCGCGCGACGTTGACCGCGCGCGTCGCGCCCATCTTGCGCGCGAGCTCGAGCCGGTAGTCGTTGATATCGGTGATCACGACGTTGCGCGCGCCGACGTGCTTCGCGATCGCGACGGCCATGATGCCGATCGGGCCCGCGCCGGTGATCAGCACGTCCTCGCCGACGAGATTGAACGACAGCGCCGTATGCGTCGCGTTGCCGAACGGATCGAAGATCGACGCGAGATCGTCGGAGATCTCGGGCGGAATCTTGAACGCGTTGAACGCGGGAATCGCCAGGTACTCGGCGAACGCGCCTTCACGGTTCACGCCGACGCCGACGGTGTTGCGGCACAGATGCCGGCGCCCCGCGCGACAGTTGCGACAGAAGCCGCACGTGATGTGGCCTTCGCCTGACACGCGATCGCCGATCGCGAAGCCGCGCACTTCCTGCCCCATCTCGACGATCTCGCCGACGTATTCGTGACCGACGTGCATCGGCACGGGAATCGTCTTCTGCGCCCAGTCGTCCCACTTCCAGATATGGATGTCGGTGCCGCAGATCGCCGTGCGGCGAATCTTGATCAGCACGTCGTTGTGTCCGACTTCGGGGCGCTTCACGCGCGTGAGCGTGAGGCCCGGGCCGCGTTCGAGCTTTGCCAGTGCTTTCATGGTCGCGCCTCCGTCAGACGATGCCGAGCGACTTGCCGACGCGCACGAACGCGGCGACCGTCTGATCGATCTGTTCGGGCGTATGCGCGGCGCTCATCTGCGTACGGATGCGCGCGCGACCGCGCGGCACGACCGGGAACGAGAAGCCGATCACGTAGACGCCTTCGGCGAGCAGCTTGTCGGCCATGTTGGTCGCAAGCTGCGCGTCGCCGAGCATCACCGGGATGATCGGATGCGCGCCCGGCACGAGCGTGAAACCCGCGGCCGTCATCTGCTCGCGGAAACGCGCGCCGTTCTCGCGCACGCGTTCGCGCAGCTTCGCCCCTTCGTCGCTGCCGAGCAGTTCCAGCACCTTCAACGACGCCGCGGCAATGCTCGGCGTCAGCGTGTTCGAGAACAGGTACGGGCGCGAACGCTGGCGCAGCAATTCGACGATCTCGCGGCGGGCCGCGACGTAGCCGCCCGATGCGCCGCCCAGCGCCTTGCCGAGCGTGCCGGTGATGATGTCGACGCGACCGTCGACGCCGCAGTGCTCGGGCGTACCGCGGCCATGCGCGCCGATGAAGCCGACCGCGTGCGAATCGTCGACCATCACGAGCGCGCCGTAACGATCGGCGAGGTCGCAGATGCCTTTCAGGTCGGCGATGATGCCGTCCATCGAGAACACGCCGTCGGTCGCGATCAGCTTGTGGCGCGCGCCCGCGGCGTCGGCTTCCTTCAGCTTCGCCTCGAGGTCGGACAGGTCGTTGTTCTTGTAGCGGAAACGCTTCGCCTTGCAGAGACGGATGCCGTCGATGATGCTTGCGTGGTTCAGCTCGTCGCTGATCACCGCGTCGTTCTCGTCGAGCAGCGTCTCGAACAGGCCGCCGTTCGCATCGAAGCAGCTCGAATAGAGGATGCTGTCCTCGGTGCCGAGAAACGATGCCAGCGCGCTTTCGAGCTGCTTGTGCACGGTTTGCGTGCCACAGATGAAGCGCACCGACGCCATGCCGAAGCCGTCCTGGTCGAGACCGGCCTGCGCCGCGGCGATCAGGCGCGGATCGTTCGCCAGACCGAGATAGTTGTTCGCGCAGAAATTCAGCACGCCGGCACCGCCGGCGAGCCGCACGGCCGCCGCCTGGGGACTCGCGATCTCGCGCTCGGTCTTGTAAAAACCGTCCGCGCGGATCTGGTCGAGCGTCCCGCGCACCTGGGCGAGAAAGGCATCACGCATCTCAAAGCTCCTGACAGGGATTCGCATCCCGTCGCGCGCCACTCGTGGCGGCAGCGCAACGGCCTGCTACTGTTATAGTCGGTCGTTCGGTTGACCGCATTTATCCGATATTCCGAACTAAAATTCGAAATACCGAACAACTCTAAGCGAACGGAAACCAAATGGCAAGTTCCTCCGCGTCGCGGCGCACGCCTGCCAGCGCCGCACCGCAAGCGCCGGGCGTGACGCCGCCGCGCGTCGGCGAGCAAATCCAGCGCCTGCGCAACGAGCGCAAGCTGACGCTCGACGACCTGTCGCGCGCGGCTGGCGTATCGAAGTCGATGCTCTCCGAGATCGAGCGCGACAAGGCCAATCCGACGATCGCGGTCGCATGGCGGCTCACGAATGCGCTCGGCATCACGCTCGACGAGCTGTTCTCTCAGCCGAAAGCGCCGGAGACGATCCGCGTGGACGGCCCGCACGACATCCCGACGCTCGCCGGCCACGACGGCCGCTATCAATTGCGCGTATGGGGCCCGATCGACCTGGCCGGCAAGTTCGAGTGGTACGAACTGACGCTGCCGGGCGGCGGCGCGCTCGTGTCGAACGCGCACGAACCCGGCACGCGCGAGCACCTCACCGTGCTGCAGGGCGCGATGGAAATCGAAGCCGCGGCGGCGAGCCGACGCCTGAAGGCGGGCGACACCGCGCGCTACCCGGCCGACACGCCGCACGCGATCCGCAACCCCGGCAAGGCCGAGGCGCGCGCACTGCTGATCGTGATTCATCGCTGACGATGCGGCTAGCTGGCCGAAAGGCCAGTTGCGGAAAATACTGTATGTTTGTACAGTAAACGGACATTCCGCCATGCATGGCCGGGGCGGCGCACCGAGGCGCCCGCGCCGGTCGACAGGAGCCTGCGATGACAGAAGAACAAGATTTGGCCGCGCTCAGCTTCAAGGCTGCCGCGCACGACCTCGAACTGATCGTCCGCCATATAGCCGGGCGCTACATCCGTCAGCGCGTCCCGCTGTCGTGGCGCCTGCTGCACGCGATCGAAGCCGAGGCGCTCGCCGATCTCGGTTTTGCCAGCCGGCACGAGGCCGGCATGCGTCAACTGTTCGAACGGCCATCGGACATGACCTTTCCCGAAACGGACGATCCGATCGACTTCGGCCGATCGAACGCGCTGCCCGCCGTGTTCTCGTTCGCGGTCCTCGCGTATGAAGCCGCGGCCAAATCGCAGGAAGCGGCGCCCCGCGAGCGCGTTCACCGCCCGTCGAAGGCGTGGGGCGACTGACGTCAGGCCCCGAGCGTCCGACACGGTGGGCGGCTCCCGCATCCTGCTGTCCGCGACGTCGCGGAAAGGGCTACCATATACGCAACTAACGGAATAAATGACATGTCCCTTCCCACGCCCTCCGACACCCCGGCACGCCCGGAAGAAAAGGATCTGTTCGACCGCGGCGCGTCCGACTGGATCATCTCGCCCGAAGCCGCGTTCGACGCGTGGCTTGCCATGCAGGACTACCGCCGTTCGTCGGCCGACGTCTACCGCGCGCAATGGGGCGCCTTTCTTGCGTGGCTGCGTGCAAACCAGAAAAACCTGGCCACGGTCGATACCGCAACGATCGCGAACTTCGTCGGCGAGCTTCCGATCCGGAAAACGCAGCGAATGCGTTATTTGCGGCTGATCGAACGCGTGCTCGACCACATCCGGCGCACCGAGTTCGCGTCCACCAACCCGGCCCGCTTCATTGCTCAGGATGGCGAAGCGAACTGGCGTCAGGCACGCGACAACGAGCCAACCGGTTTCCTGACGCCGGCCGAACGCGCAAAGTTGCTGGCCTATCTGTTTTCGCCGATCGGCGTGTCCGGCTCCGCGTACTGGAAAGAGCGCCGCGACCGCGCGCTCGTCGCCGCGTTTCTCGGCGCCGGCGTGAAGACCGGCGAAGCACGCGTGCTCACGATTAGTTGCATCAATACGAGCGGAACGTCGCTGCAGATCCCGTCGACGCATCCCGATTTCGCGCGCGAAACCCATCTGGCGTCGTTCGCGATCGCGTTGCTCGAAGCATGGCTCGTGGAGCGCAAGCGCCAGGAGATTCCCGGCGAGCTCGTGTTTCCCGCATCGCACGCCGGGCGGCCGATGCACAAGGCGACGATGCTGCGCGCGATCGACGCGATCGTCGAATCCGCCGGGCTGACGTCGTCGCGCACAGCGCGCGCGAGTCCGCAAACGCTGCGCAATACCTATGCGGCCGAGCTGTTCGAACACGACGTACCGCCCGAGCGGGTCGGCAAATGGCTCGGCTTCGTGCGGCCGATCTCGTCGAACCGGCTGCACCGCGCGTGGAAAAACTGGCGTGACGATCTCGCGAATGGTGACGCTTCCGACCAGGACGAAACTCACTGATGACGAACCGGCTGCTCACGCGACGTGATCCGTGAGCAGCCTTGTGCGGCGTAGCCTCACCGTTTCCCAGCTCCCGAAAAACCTCACCTCACACGTCCCGAATCACCTCACCTGTGTGATCGCTGTGCCGACCGGCGCGTCAATCGCGTGCAAAGCGTGCGATCGCTTCGAATCGTGAAGGCCAGGGCCCCGACGCATGTTCGCATTCGGGGCACGATACTTCGAACCCGTCGTCGCCGTGCGACAACTCCGGTTCGCCGTCGCAATGCGGGCACTGGGTCGGCACGGGAATTTCATGGTCCAGTGACGTTCCGATCGCGGAAAACGCATCGGCATCCAGCTGACCGGCATCGGCCAGGCGCCGAATCAGCGCGGAAATCTCCGGGTTCATCCCGCGGCTCGCGCGCAGCGTATTCACCTCGCGCGTCGCGCGCTCCAACTCGTCGCCCTGGCTGCGAAGCTGTTCCTCGAGCCGGTCCGCGCGGGCCTTGGTCGAACTCAGTTGCTGAAGGAAATCGAATTCCTTGCGTTGCACGTCGCGCAAACCGCTCTGATAGGTCGACGCCATGCTGCGCAGCGAGTCCAGCTCGACCAGCATCGGTTTGACGCGGCGCTCGGCTTCCGCCACCGCATCCTTGATCTGCTGCGCATAGTGTTCGGTGCGCTGCTGCAATTCGGCTTGCAGCGTGTCGATACGGTCGCGCAGCGCCGCGTTCTGCGTCTGTTCGGCATCGACGCGGCCGGCCATGGCGGCCAGTTCCTTTTCGAGTCGGGCGACTGTGGTGAGCAGCGTCGCCTCGTTTGCCGAACCGTGCGTCGATTGCGAGGCCAGCTGCACCTCGAGCTCGGTCACACGCGCCTGCAGCTGCTCGTTGCGGGCTTCGCTGCGCGTCAGCGCGCCCTCGAGGGTTTCCTGGCGAACCGTGGCGTCGCGCAGCCGCTGTTCCGCATCGGTCACGCCGGCGCGGATCTGCTCGCGGTCGACATCGAGACTTTCCCTGGCCGCTTTCAACGCCTCTTCATATAGCGCGCCAAGCAATGCGCCCGCCTTTTCCTCGACCGCTTTCGGAATCGCCGCACCGTCGAGCCGAACCTTCGACGCGGCACGGATCCGTTCCCAGAAATGATCGATGTCCTTCGGAATGTCGCTGGCACTGCCGGTCTGGGTCAGATCGCGGACATTGGCGGCCGACGGCCGGATGCCGAGATCGAAAAACAGGCGCTTGCAGGCATGCAGCGACAACTCCTGGCGGCGCGCGCCGCTCGCGCGTAGCGATTCGAGTTCTTCCCGGATGGCTTCACGTATTTCATCCAGC
The DNA here is from genome assembly GCF_003857985.1 of Burkholderia sp. Bp9090. Taxonomy (NCBI): domain Bacteria; kingdom Pseudomonadati; phylum Pseudomonadota; class Betaproteobacteria; order Burkholderiales; family Burkholderiaceae; genus Burkholderia; species Burkholderia sp. Bp9090. Next base: position 271,447 of record NZ_QTPV01000005.1, on the reverse strand, counting down.
GTCATAGCAGGACTCACAGACATTGAAATGTTGTGATCATAACGGAATACGTATTTTTTGATACCTGTTTTTGTCGGCCGCGGTGAATTTACGTCACTGTGCACAGAAATCGGCGCTGTGAGCCGATCTGGATGAGCCAGCGTCCCGATTCCGTGAAACAAAGCGAAGAAAGCGAGCCAAGTACTTGTGCTGAAAGCGTTTTTTAGCAAGCCCCGAAAAAGGGCATTTGTTTCACATGATGGGCGTCACGCTCACTGTCGGTGTTCAGGGGTTGGGGTCTCTGTGGAAAACTCGACGACCGATGTCTTGAGAGTATTAGAAGTAAACACCCTTGAACCCTTAGTTAAAAACGTTAACGCCACGGCACAGCCTTATGTAGCAAGGCTTTCCGGCCGACAAGGTGAAGTTTTACGGGAACCAAGGTGATCTTCTGCGGGAGCTGAAGTGATGGGGTTCGGGGATCTGCGTGAGCCGATGCAGGAAAGGTCGTGAGCGGATTCGGGATCACAGTGAAATGCGAGATTTCCCAAAGGTGAGGTTTTTCGGGGCCGCACAGCCATGGAACCCGCGCTGTGCCTGCGCGCACAGTTTTCTGCCTGTGCAGACATAGGTGAGAATTTGCGGGACCTTACTCGCGCCCCTATTCTGCCCATCTTTTGGGCAGTTTTCATGAAAGGTGAGGTTTCACGGGACTCCACAGGGATTTGCTGTGAGGATTTCCGGGAACCGACGGTCATTTTGCACAGCAAAAGTGCCCTGTGGGGCCTGTGAAGCCTGAAAGGTGAGGCTTTTCGGGAGCGAAATCCGGGTTTTCCTGCCCGGATCCCGTTGAGGTGAGCTTTTTCGGGACATCGATCACAGGCTGCCGTTTGCCTGATAGGTGAGTCTTTTCGGGAGCGCCATTTGCTCGAAAATAGGGCAAAGGTGAGGCTTTTCGGGACCCATAACGGGGCGAATTCGCTGAAAAGCCCGCCGGGACTGGCAGAAATCTGATTTTTGCTGTGCCACTTTTTGGCACAGGTGAGAGTTTTCAGGAGTCGATACACAGCTGCCGCCGACGTTCGCCTAACGCAAAGGTGAGGCTTTTCGGGGGGCGATCGCCGGACACAGCGGAACGCCTGCTGCACATAAGTATCGGACGGCATTGACATTTTTGATACCGCGGCGGTTACGGTGAGGTTTTTCGGGAGCCATATCCGCGTCCGTTGGAGCGCCACTTTTTCAATAAGGTGAGGCTTTTCGGGAGGTCCTGGCTGGCGATCCCGCGTGTGCCGGGGACTCGTCTGGATCCGGGGCACAGAATTCCGAGCCGTTGAGGTGAGAATTTTCGGGACCGAACGGTTTCCGTGCGCTGTACAATGCGCGCCCGGGCCTGTGAATCGGCTTCGATGGCCTCGAGGCGCATCCTTTTTGGCGCGCTTCCCGGGTGCCGGGCGTGGTTGCGGTCGCCTCGGTACAGCCACGCCTGTACATGCATACAGGCCGGTGCGGGCCTGTCCGCTCGATGTCGCGACGTCCAGTGGCGACCCTGTGACGAGGACCCCGGAAGTGCAGTCGCAAAATTACGACAAATCGAAAGGTGAGCCGATACGGGAGCAAGTTTCGCACGTGTCGAGCACAGGCGAAAATCTGTGAATCCGCGCATCCCGCGACACGTCTGGACGAGTCCGAAACGCTGTAAATCCGGACCGGTGAGGGTTTTCGGGAGAGGGTTGGGGTGAGTGCCGTTTCACACGCGCACTTCACCCGCTATGGTGAGCATGTCGTTCTGGACGCACATCACCACAGGCGCTATCCTTCCGTGAAACTTCTCCTCCGACCCGACGCATGGCCACGAAGCGCGCCAAGAAAACCGATGTGGATGTGGTGAGTGCCAGTTCAGCCGAATTGCGTAAGGCCGTCGAGGCGATCGCAATTCAGCCGAAGAGCGGCAAGATCACGCTCCTGACCCGCAAGCTGTTCAACGTCCTGCTCGCCGTCGCGCAGCAGGCCGACGACTCGGGCGATACGTATCGCGCGCTGCTGTCGGATATCGTCGCCAACTCCGCCTTCGATTCGAACGACACCGCGCTGGTGAAGGAACACCTGCGCCGCATGGTGTCGGTCCAGGTTGAATGGAGCACGGGGACGTCGAGCCAGAAGCCGGGCCGCAAGTGGGGGATCTCGACGCTGATCGCCGATGCCGAAATTCTCGAGGATCCGGCTACCCGCCGCGTGTGGGTCGAATTCTCGTTCGCACCGAAGATCAAGAAGAAGCTGCTCGACCCGGTCCAGTACGCGCGTCTGAGCCTGCAGTTCCAGAGCCAGCTGCGCAGCAGCGCCGGTCTCGCGCTCTACGAGATCTGCGTGCGCTACCTGACGAACCCGAGCCACCTGACGATGCGCGAGCCGTGGGAATGGTGGCGGCCGATCCTGTCGGGCACGCCTGATACCGAAGCCGGCGACGAGGCGAAGCGCGAGTACAAGTACTTCAAGCGCGACTACCTGCGTCCGGCGATCGCCGAGGTCAATGCGGTCACCAATATCTTCGTCGAACTGATCGAACATCGCGAAGGGCGCCGGGTCGCGGAGATCCAGTTCCGTGTGACCGAGCGCAAGCAGCCGATGCTCGCGCTCGACGAGCATCCGAACGTGTTCGACAGCACGCTGGTCGACCGGATGGTGAAGCTCGGGATTCCGCTCAAGGAAGCGCAGACGCTCTACGCGGACAGCGAGGAAAACCGGATTCGCGCCGCGCTGCAGATGACCGAGCAACGGATGCGCAGCACGACGCTGCCGCCGGTGCGCAGCGCGCCCGCGTTGTTCAAGGATGCGCTGAAGAAGGGTTATGCGCCGCCGGTCGAGTCCGTCGACGCGCTGCCGTCGGGCGCGCCTGCCGCGAAGGTCGTCGCGGCGCAGCCGGACGATCTGAAGGCGCGTCTGTTGAGCGAATTCGCGGCGTTCCGCCGCAAGGAAGCGAAGGTGCTGTACGAGGAGCAGGGCGACGCGGAGCGCGAAGTGGCGCGCGAGTCGTTCGAGTCGGAAGTGCTGCCGACGATGGGCTCGCACCTGCGTGACGACTGGCGCAAGCGCGGCCTCGATTCGAAGCTGGCCGAGACGGCGTTTTTCGACTGGCTGGCTCAGAAGACCTGGGGCGAGCCGACCGACGGCGACCTGCTGTCGTTCACCCTGAATCAATCGCGGGCCGCCTGAGGCCTGTTCAGGCCCCTCTGACGGGCCGCCGCCGGCCGCCCGCCCAACCGGCGGGCCCGGCGCATCGCCAGGCCCTGCCGGCCGTTTCCATCAGTCCGACAACAGCATCCGCTCGAGCTGCTCGAGGATCGCGTCGCGCTTGTCCTTCGGGAGGCCGCGCAGGCGCAGTTCGATGCGGTCTTCGCCATACGACTTCAGGTCGCCGACCGACTTGCCGCCGAGCTTGATCTCGAGACGCTGCGCATAGCGCTGGCGGCCCGCCGGCTTCGGCGTTTCCTGCGCCGCGACGCGGCCCTTGACGATGTCCGACACCTGACGCGTGCTGAGATCGTCGGACACGATCTTGTTGATCAGGCGCAGCGTCGCCTCGGTGCCGCGCGCGTTGTGGTAACGGCCGACCTGATACGCCATGTTCGAACCGAAACGATCGGGACGCGCGACCATCTCCTGCATCACGCTTTCCGGCAGCTTGCCGATCGACAGCGCGACCGCGACCGTCGACTCGTCGAGGCCGAGATGCTCGGACAGTTCCTTCTGACTCAGGAAGTGCTTGTCGTCGAGGAAGCGGCGCCATACGACGGCGTTGTCGAACACCGTCTGCGAATCGCGTTGCACGTTCAGGTCGTAGCCGAGCTTGTAGCTCTGGATCCCGATCGGCACGTCGATCACGATCGCCTTTACCGACTCCTTGTTCGCTTCCTTCAGCGCGCGCACGCGGCGGCCGCCATCGCTGACGAAATACGAACCCGGATTGTCATAGTCCGGAATCACGTGGATCGCCTGCTGCTGCCCCTGCTTCGCGAGGTTGACCGCGAGTTCGGCAATCGACGACTTCAGATAGAAGTGCCGCGGGTTGAACGGACTATGCTTGATCGCCTTCAACGGCAGTTCGATTACCTGGCCGGGCGCATAGCGGTTCTCGAGGCGCCACGCGCGATATTGCGGCGACTCGTCGATCGACGGATCGAGCAGGACGTCCGGAGACGGTGGCGGCGTGATGTCCTTCTTGGCGGACTTCGTCGGGACCGGCGTGGCCGTCTCGGATTTGACGATGCCGTCGATGGCATTCAGCCGATCAAGCGCCGTGCGCTTCTCGCTCGTCGTGATATCCGGGCGCGCTTGGAATCCTTTTGCAAATTGGGAGGGTTTCATGTGACTCCTTTATGCGCATAAAGTCAGGGCAGCATGGCGACGATTTCGTCGGCACATGCGCGAATTTCCGCGGCGGCCAGCTTGGCGCCGCGATCGTTCATCTGCAGCACGGTCTGACCGAGCGCCATTGCCTGCTTATACGCTTCCCGGGTCGGGATTTGCGTCTTCAGCAACGGGAAGCCGAGCTCCTCGAGCGCACGCTTAAGCTCGCGGGTCAGCATGCGCTTCTCTTCGGTCTTGTTCAGCAGGAAGACGGCACGGAGGTCTTCGTTCATCACCTGCGCCTGCTGGATCAGCTTGACCAGCCCGACGCTCGACCAGTAATCGGCTGGCGACGACGAAGTCGGAATCACGGCGATCGATGCGGCCAGCAGCACGACGCCGGAGACTTTCTCGGTGATCGACGGCGGGCAATCGACGACGATGATGTCGTAGTCGTTGATGAACTTCTTGATCTCGCGATGGATCTGGCCGCCGGCTTCGGCGAGATTGACGACCGGGAACGGGATGCCGGCGTCGCTGTCACCGGATGCGCTCGACCAGTGAACCAGTGTGTTTTGACCGTCGGCGTCGATGACGAGGACGCGCTTCCCTTTCTCATGGAATGCCGCGCCGAGGTGCATGGCAATCGTGCTTTTGCCGACGCCACCTTTTTGTTGAGTGACTGCAATGATTTCCGCGGCCAATTTTCACTCCTGTTTTTGGTCGTTGGAATTCTACAGGACGATATTTATATTTCAATGAAATTGTCGTTTGCCAACTACGCGTTAACCATTCGGGCTATCGGTTTATGCGCATAAACGAATGGGGACGCTGGCTGACTGCAGCGGATGGCGGCGAGATTGCTGCGGTGGATGATGAGCGGATGGATCGTCGTGACGACAGGCGTTTCTGCCCCCTCGTTCGAGAAGCTGATCGGCGCAATGTGTTGGCGCCTGCCCCGTCGATAGCCGAACGCGCGGGGCCTTGGTGACGGAGGAGTTTGTGCGCATAAACTTCGGCGGTGCTGGAGAGCATCTGCGAGTCGTCGTCCTCGCTTGAGCACGAGCCTGGATGACGAACGCGGCGCGACCCAGGCCGGCGCGATACTCACGCCGTGTGCCGTGTGCCGTGTGCCGTGCGCAGCGTGCAGCGTGCAGCGTGCAGCGTGCAGCGTGCAGCGTGCAGCGTGCAGCGTGCAGCGTGCAGCGTGCAGCGTGCAGTGGCGAAGCGGTGAAGCGGTGAAGCGGTGAAGCGGTGAAGCGCTGGCCGCCCCCAGCGTTTATGCGCATAAACCATCGAGAGGCTCGGCCGCGATCGGCGGCCCCACGTCGGCAAGCGCGCATTAATACGTCCCGCGACAATGCCCCGGACGGACGCGATCGCGTATCGCCCCGCTGATCGTTCGAGGCATCGAAGTGTCCGGGCCAGTCGCGATATCAGTGGACCTCCCCACCTCGCGAAGCGATAGCTTTATGCGCATAAACTCGGCGACGCATAAACCGTGCGGGTGGCCCTCGCGTCGGAACCTGCAACACGCCAGAGCGATGCGTCGTTGTTCATCTGCGCTCCCCGCCGTAGACGGCCTTGGCGATGGTCCATACAACGCACTTTATGCGCATAAAGGCATCACGCGCTCTGCACGCGCGTCAGCGCGAACGATTCCTCCCCGCACGCCGCACCGTACTCCAACTCCCCTTTCGCCCGCGCGCCGGTCCCCGCCGAAACGCACGCAACCAGACTGGCTACAATACGTGCCTTTCCTATCCAGGTCCGAATGATGATCACGATCTACCACAACCCCCGCTGCTCGAAGTCCCGCGAGACGCTCGCACTGGTCGAGACGTTGAACACCGCCGGCACGCAGGTGAATGTCGTCGAGTATCTGAAGACGCCGCCGACGGTCGAGGAACTGGAAGCGTTGCATCGTCAGCTCGGGCGCCCGGTGCGCGACATGCTTCGCGACGGCGAAGAGCCGTACAAGACGCTGGATCTTGCCCGTGCGAGTCTGACCGACGCGGAGGCCTATGAAGCGATTGCGGCTCATCCTATTCTGTTGCAGCGTCCGATCGTCGTGTATCGAGGCAAGGCGGCCATCGGTCGTCCGCCCGAGTCGGTGCGCGCGCTGTTCGAATAATTGTTGTTCGGCGTATTTTTCTTATCGCATCATCCCGGCGCGAGCGCGCCGGGATGATGCGGCTGAATTCGCGGGCCGCAACCGACCACCGTGGCTATGCTGCCGATGGTCATCAAATGAGCCGCGCGTCGCGGAAATCACGAGACGCATCGGATCGACCGGTTGAATTCGAGTAGCACAACCGTCCACCGTGGCTGCCCTGCCAGCAGTCATCGATGGAACCACTCGTAGCAGCAATCACGAGACGCGTCGGATCGCTCGACTGAATTCGAATATCACAACCGTCCACCGTGGCTACGCTCCCAGCCGTCATCAAATGAACCGCTCGTAGCAGAAATCACAAGGCAGCAACTCAGCCCTGCCGGTCGCCCGACGACTCATCCCGATCGCCACCCGCTTCATCCCCCGTCCCCCGTCCTGCCGCCGCATGCGCTGCCGTCCGCAGCAGCGCGATCTGCCCGCGATACACGCGGCATCCGCCGCAAGTCGGCAGATGCACATGCACCTGCATGCGCTCATGAAGCGTCAAGGACCGGTCGAGCGCATCCGACAGCAGTCGCGTCACGTCCCTACATTTCCCCGGCAGCATCTTCGGTCGTCATTCCTTTTTCGCTGAGGCAGGTGCGCAGGCGCGTGCGCGCCCGATACAGCAACACGCTGCAATGATTCGTCGTCAACGTCAGTTCGCTGCAGATGTCGGCAATCTCGACGTCGAGGAATTCGCGCATCATGAACACGCGCCCGATGTGTTCCGGCAAGTGGTCGAGGCAGACCTGGAACAGCATCCAGAACTGCTGTTGCTGCAATAGCGTTTCGGGGCGCGGCCACGGCCGCGGCTTCGTGTGCGGCGCCCAATGCCCGTTTTCCTTGAAGAGTTCGCGATCGAGCGCGGATTCGCCGTCGAGTTCCGCATCGAGCGCGGACAGGCTCACCGTCCGCTGCCGCGCGCGCAGGATGTCGATCAGCTTGTTGCGCAGGATGCCGAACACCCAGGTCTTGTGGGCGGACCGTCCCGCGAACTCGCCCGCATGCGACCACGCGGCGGTCAGCGCTTCCTGCACGGCATCCTCGGCCGCATCGGTGTCGCGGAGCTGGAGTCGCGCGAAGCGCAGCAGGTCGCGCCGCAGTTGCGCGAGATAGGCAGGATCGTCGTACGCGGACAGCATGGCAGGTCGGGAGCCTTACGAAGCGAAAGCGCTCGCGTGCGCGCCACCGGGCGGGCGCATCGCGGTGTGCGAGCAGCTTACTGGGCGAGACGCTGCGCTGCAACGCATGTTCCGTCGCGAATTCACGAAGCCGGCTGGCGCGCTGCGCTATGCTTGCCGAAGCCCGGCGTCGCGCGCCGCGAAATCGCGACGCGGGCGGTCTGTAACATCAGACCATGACGGTCAAGTTATCCACAATTTCTGTGGAAAACCTTGTGGAAAGTCGGCCGGTCGGCCCCGTGGGACGGCTCGCGGGCTGGCTTGCCTATAAACAGACCTTTGTCGCCTGTCCAGAATCAATCGACCCGATTCCTTACTCACCGGAAGGAGAAAGCCATGTCCTATCGTGTTGCAGTCGTCGTCGGCAGCCTGCGTCGCGGTTCCTGGAACCGCGCGCTCGCGCAAGCCGTGATCTCGCTCGCCCCCGCCGATTTCTCGTTCGAATTCGTCGAGATCGGCGAACTGCCGCTCTACAGCCAGGACTACGACGCGGACTTTCCGGAAGTCGCGAAGCGCTTCAAGCAGTCGATCGAGGCGGCCGACGCGCTGCTGTTCGTGACGCCCGAGTACAACCGCTCGATCCCGGGCGTGCTGAAGAACGCGCTCGACTGGGGCTCGCGCCCGTGGGGGCACAACTCGTGGTCCGGCAAGCCGGGTGCGGTACTCGGCACGTCACCGGGTGCGACCGGTACCGCGCTCGCGCAGCAGCACCTGCGCAACGTGCTTGCGTATCTCGACGTGAAGACGCTCGGCCAGCCGGAAATGTTCATCAAGCACGACCCGGCGCGTATCGACGACGAGGGCCAGATCGTCAGCGAAGACACCCGCAAGTTCCTGCAGGGTTTCGTCGACCGCTACGTCGACTGGGTGCGCGTGCTGAAGGCGGCCTGATCGCCGTTTCCTTGTCGCCGCCGGCACCGGCCCGCATGCCGCGGGTCAGGCGCCGGCGTGCCGTGCGTCGCGCGCTTCGCGGATGCCGAGCAGGATCTCGTCGAGCAGCGCGATGTCGAACGGCTTCGACAGCACGCGCACGTCGACGGTACGCGTGCGGTCGAGTTCCTCCGCGTAACCCGTGACGAGGATCACGGGCAGCTTCCCCGGCCGCTTGTCGATCGCTTCGGCGAGATCGATGCCGTTCAGGCGGCCCGGCATGTGGATATCCGAGATCACCAGGTCGAATGCGTCGTTCGCGGCCGCGCCTTCGATCAGGCGCAGTGCGTCGTCGGCGGTGGGCGCATAGGTGACGCGGTGCCCGAGCAGCGTGAGCAGCGCCTCGGTGCCGGCCGCGACTTCGCTGTTGTCCTCGACCAGCAGCACGTGCAGGCCGGCAAGCCCGCCCGCGTCGTGCACGGCGGCCTGCGGTCGCGCGACGATGTCCTCGACGCGTGCGCGCGGCAGGTAGAGGCGCACCGAGGTCCCGGCGCCGACCGCGCTGTCGATCGTCGCGAGTCCGCCCGAGCGCTCGCAGAACGCGAACACCTGCGGCAGCCCGAGCCCCGTTCCCATCCCCTGCGCCTTCGTCGTGAAGAGCGGCTCGAACGCGCGCGCGAGCACGTCGGGCGGCATGCCCGAGCCCGTATCGTCGAGCGAGATCTGCACGAAGTCGCCGGTCAGCGGAAAGCCGTCCTCGCGGCGCAGCGTCACGTTGCGCGCGCCGACGGTGAAGCGGCCGCCGACCGTCATCGCATCGCGCGCGTTGACGGCGAGATTGATCACCGCGAGCTCGAGCTCCGCGACATCGACCCGGATCGGCCATACGCCGGGCTCGATCGCGACGACCAGCAGCGATTTCGAACCGAGCGACGTCTTCAGCAGTTCGCGGCACGTGCCGAGCCATTGACCGACGTCGATTGTCTCGCTGTGCAGCGGCTGCTTGCGCGCGACGCCGAGCAACTGGCGCGTGAGCGACTGGCCGTTCTTCAGCGCGCGTTCGATCGCGCCGAGTTCCTTGTCGAGATGCTGGACGCCGCGTCGCCGCGCGATCTGCACGTTGCTCGAGATGATCATCAGCAGATTGTTGAAGTCGTGCGCGACGCTGCCGACCAGGTTGCCGAGCGCCTGCATCTTGCGCGACTGCCGGTACGCGGATTCGATCGAGCGTCGCATCGACGCTTCGGCCTGCCAGCGGTCCCAGGCCTCCTCTTCCGCCTTCAGCCGCTTCAGCGACAGCCAGATCACCGACCACAGCGCGATCGACGGCGCGAACATCGAGATGAACAGCACGCTCAGGTGTTCGTACCATTCACGCCAGATCGCCGACGTGCGGTACGCGCAGGTCACGTACACGGGGTAGCTGCCGACCTGGCGGTACGCGACGATCTCGCTGCTGGCGCCGTCGTGGCGCACCCGCACGACGCCCGCGCGCGGATCGCTTTGCGCGTTGCCGAAGGTGGTCGTGAGATCGGTGTGCGCGAGCGACGGCGGCGGCGGATACGACGCGATCACCGCGCCGTCGGAACGCGCGAGCGCCATCGTCATCGGGGTGGCCGCGCCGCCGAGCAGGTCGCGGTAGAACGCGTTGAAATACGACGACTTCAGCGCGATCGACACCATGCCGGCGAACGAACCGTCGCTATGGCGTCGCGCGACGCCCGTGTTGAACACGGGGATGTTCTCGAGCTTGAGCGGCCCCATCATCAGCTTCGAGATGTGTTCGATCACGCGGCCGTCGCGGATGCCGGCGAAGTCGTCGCGGTTCGCGATCGACGCATAGGGCGCCGGATAGTAGAGGCTGTTGGCGAGCAGCATCCCGCTCGCACCGAAGATCGACACCGCGGCCACCTGCGGATAGCCGCCGCCGATCGTATTCAGCGCTTCGTGGATGTCGGATTCGTGGCGGCGCACGGTGGCGTCGTCCATGTCCTGCACGAGGTCGACGATGCGCGCATCGAGCGTCTCGCTCAGGTCGAACACCTTGAGCGCATGTTCCTCGGCGACGCGCACGGTGCGCATCGTCACGTCGCTCGCCGCGGCTTCGCGGGCCTTCAGGTCGTTGTACGCCATGACCGACACGTAGATGCACGGCAGCACGATCGCCGCGACCAGCAGCACGATCAGCGTCACGCGCCGGACCGCGAAATCGTGCTCGGGCGCGCCGGACGCATAGTTGCCGTCGTCCTGCCAGTCGTCGGCGGGCGGTGCGGTGTGCGTGCGGGAGTCGGCGGGACGTTCGGACGTCATCGAAGAAAGCGGGTGAAGCGGAGGTGTTCCATCATAAACGAGTTGCGCACGTGCGCCGTACCGCCGCACCGATGTGCAACCTGGTGATTCCGACAGGGGCACGGTGAAAGTTTGAAAACGCTATGAATCCGGCAGCGCAAACGTACACAAAGAAAAATTTTGCGTGCTTATCTCGAAAATGGTCGCGGCTGTTTTCGGAATGCCGGGCGAATGAAGCGATTTTGTTCGAAATGGTGAAAATGGCGAGTTGCACCGCCTTCGGTTTACTCAGAGAATCGCGCCTTGCTTTCCCCATGACAGATATATGCGCCCGCCGGCGTTTGCGGCGCGGTGTGTCGCGTGCCTCGCGCCGCGGCGCCCGCGCGCGGCCGCACGGCGGTGGCCGCGCTTGATCGCATGGCGCCTAAAGAAGCGCGCCGCGCGGTCGTTAACGCGAGAGAGACCATTCCGTATACCGCTTCGCCGCCATGCCTTTGCCGATCGTGATCGCCGACGACTCCTTGCTCGCTCGCAAACTTCTGACAAAGGCACTGCCGGGAGACTGGGACGTCGACGTCGCGTATGCGGCGAATGGTCGCGAGGCCCTGGCGCTCTATCGTGACGGCAAGGCTTCCGTGATGTTTCTGGACCTGACGATGCCCGACATGAACGGCTATCAGGTGCTCGAGACACTGCGCCACGAAGACCTGAACACGTTCGTGATCGTGGTATCCGCCGATATCCAGCCGCAGGCGCAAGCACGCGTGCGCGAGTTGGGCGCGATCGCATTCGTTGCCAAGCCCGTGACGTCGGAGGCGTTGCTGCCCATTCTCAAGGAGTATGGGTTGTATGCCTGAATCGGTGTTCACGGCGGAGCAACGCGACGCGTTGCAGGAAATCGCCAACCTCGCGATGGGCCGTGCCGCCGCACGGCTCGCGCTGCTGCTCGGGCACTTCATCGAGCTGTCGGTACCGCGCGTGCGCGTCGTGAAGGCCGCCGATGCGGGCGACGCGCTGCGCGAGATGACGGGCATCCACGAAAACGTGACGGCCGTGCGCCAGGGATTCCGTTCCGACATCAAGGGCGAGGCGATCGTGCTGTGCCGCAGCGCGGGCGTCGCGCGGCTCATGTCGCTGATGGAGCGCACGTTCGGCGACGGCGTGTATGCCGGCATGGCCACGCAGGACGAACTCGTGTTCGATGTCTCGAACGTGCTGATGAGCGCATGCGTCGCGTCGATCCTCGACGAGCTCGGCCGCAAGCCCGTGTTTTTCCCGCCGGGGCTGCTCGGCGCGAACGTGTCGTTCGACGACGTGTTCCAGCCGACCGCGCTGGCCTGGAGCGTCGCGCTGCTGCTCGAAGTGAACTTCGGTCTCGAGGATCACGCGTTCCGCGCACATTTCGTGATGCTGATGGCCGAGGACTCGATCCGGCTGATGGGCGAAGCGCTCGACGCGTTGCTGTCCGCGCTATGAACGCGACCGCCGCCGCCACCGCCACTGCCGCGTCGTTGAGCGATCTCGTGATCGAACGGGTGGGCTTCGGCCTGTTCGTGCTCGACCGCGCGATGACCGTGCTGATGTGGAATCGCTTCATGCAGGACCACAGCGGCATCCCGGCCGCCGAGGTGATCGGCCGCAACCTGTTCGACTGCTTTCCGGCGCTGCCGCGCGCGTGGCTCGAGCGCAAGCTCGAGAGCGTGTTCCAGCTCGGCAGCTTCGCGTTCAGCTCTTGGGAGCAGCGGCCCTACCTGTTTCGCTTCGAGCACGACCGGCCGATCACGGGCGGCGTCGACTACATGCAGCAGGATTGCACGTTCATGCCGCTCACGCGCGGCCGCGAAGTGGAGGCCGTGTGCGTGACGATCTCGGACGTCACGCACGTGAGCGTGATGCAGCGCGAGCGCGAGGAGGCGGTCGCGAAGCTGCGCGAGCATGCGAATCTCGACGGCCTCACCGGCATCGCGAACCGGCGCTTCTTCGAGGCGCGGCTCAGTGACGAGTTCGCGCGCTGGCAGCGCTACGGCGGCGACCTGTCGGTGCTGCTGTTCGACCTCGACCACTTCAAGACGATCAACGACCGGTTCGGGCATGCGGCCGGCGATGCGGTATTGCGCGAGACGGCGCGCCGCGTCGCGTCGATCGTGCGCGCGCAGGATACGTTCGGCCGTTTCGGCGGCGAGGAATTCGCGCTGCTGCTGCCGTGCACGAATCTCGACGAAGCGATGCGGGTAGCGGACAAGGTGCGCTACGCGATCGGCAGCACGCCAGTCGACGCGGAAGGCGTCAGCGTGCCGGTGACGGCGAGCGTCGGCGGCGCGTGCGCGACGGCCGGCGCGCTGGCGTGCGACGTGCTCGTCAACGAGGCCGATACCGCGCTCTATCGCGCGAAGCGGCTCGGGCGCGACCGGTCGATCGCATACGCGTAAGCGCGGCGCGGCCGCAGCGCGGTTACCTGCGGCGTACCGCACACCGCACACCGCACACCGCACACCGCACACCGCACACCGCGCGTGCCGCGCCTCCGTCAGCTTTTCGCGATATCCGCCAGCACGCCGGCCAGCACGGCCGGCTGCGACACGAACGGCGAATGGCTGCTGTCGAGCTGGTGCACGTGCGTCGGCTTGCCGGGCACGAACGCGTCGGCTTCGTCGATGAAGCGCTGCTGCAGCGCGGGCAGGATCACGCGATCGGCCAGGCACTTGATGTAATGACGATCGATCGCGCCCCAGCGTGCGACGGTCGTCGGGATCGCGGTCGCGAACGGCGCGGCCGGCACGTCGCAGGTCATCAGGTTCGCCACCGCCTCGAAGTCGGCCTGCGGCACGTCGTCATACAGTGCGCGCTTCACGAGCCCGCGATACGCGGCATCGCCGCTGTGCGGATCGATCCGCAGCGCGCCCGCGACGCGCGGGCTCGCGAGCATCAGCGGGCCCAGCATTTCGCCCTTGTTCTCGGGTGCGCGCACGTAGTCGAGGCCCGGCACGCCCGACGCGGGCATGAACGCCGCGAGATAGACGATCTTCGCGATCTTCTCCGGCGCACGCTCCGCCGCGGCCGTGATCGCGAGGCCGCCCATGCTGTGCCCGACGAGCACGACCTTGCCGCGGCCGAGCGCATACGCGTCGTCGACGGCCTGCATCACCTGCGTCGCGTAATCGTCGAGCGTGGTGTTCGCGACCGGCGACGGCTCGGCGCCGAAGGCGTCCTTGTCGAGCGGCCGTTCGAGATAGGATGCGGGAAAGTGGGCGTTGATGCCGTGCGCGGGCAGGTCGCGCGCGATCGACAGGTAGCCGCGCGCGGCCAGCGCGGCCGCGACGTGCGCGTAGCACCACGCACCGTGCCACGCGCCGTGCACCAGCACGAAAACGGGATGGTCGGATGGCGCGGTGGCGGTTACGTTCGTCTCCATGGTGTCCGTGTTTTTTGAGAAAGATGTTCATCTTAGACGAAGCCGCGTCGACGAAGCTGCGCGCCCCGGCATGAACGCACGGCCCGGGCGTGCGCGGGCGCGCACCGGCTCTCGCGATGCGGCGCTTTTGTCTCGTACAGGCCACATTTCGTCTTGATCTGATTTGAATTTGCGCCGAAGCGCGCTAATTTGACGCTTTGCTCCCGATTGCGCCCCATGAACGTCGATTACCTCTTCTACCGGCGGCCGGACAAACCCGGCCCCTATTCCCTCGACGACCTGGGCGAGACCGCGCCGCCGATCGGCCCGAGCGACATGGTGCGCGCGGGGATCGCGCGCGTATTCGAGCAGATCGACTGGCAGGAATCGCCCGACGTGCCGGGCGCGTGGTTCGGCACCGGCGGCCCGTCGTTCCAGTTCACGGCGGAGCCCGACGGGCGCGTGACGAGCTTCATGGGCTCGCGGCTCGAACGCCGCTCGATGCTGCAGCTGACCCGCGAAATGGGGCTCATCGCGCTCGACCTGCAGCGCGACATCGTCTACGGCTGACGGGCGGCGCGGCGCCGCTCCCCGCCGCGGCCGGTCTCCCAAGCCCCGCGCGGGCCCCCGGGCGCGGCGGTGTCCGCCATCGAACGTCAAAGATTGCTATACTTTCGCCCAATTCCGGCTTCCGGCCGGTAATTTGTGCCTGTCTGCGTCGATCGTTCGCATATCTCGCACGCATTTGACGCCCTGACCAACCCAGCCGGGCATGGCTTCTTCAATCGCCCCGCGTGGGTGTCTCCGTGGAGCTCGTCTTGGCCGTTTCCAATCTCGTCGTGGACGAACAAGAAACCGACGCCGCTGCCGTCACATCGGGCAGTTCTTTCTATCTGGCGATGCGCATCCTGCCGGCCGTGCAGCGCGACGCGATGTTCCAGGTCTATGCATTCTGCCGTGCGGTGGACGACATCGCCGACAGCGACCTGCCGCGCGCCGAGCGCAACGCGGGCCTCGATCGCTGGCGCGCGGACATCGATGCGTGCTTCGCCGGCCAGCCGCCGCGCCATCTGGTCGCGCTCGAGCGCGAGATCCGCGCGTTCGACCTGAAGCGCGAGGACTTCCACGCGATGATCGACGGGATGGCGATGGACGCCGCCGAGGACATCTGTGCGCCGGACGAACCGACGCTCGACCTGTTCTGCGATCGCGTGGCGAGCGCGGCCGGCCGGCTGTCGGTGAGGATTTTCGGGATCCCGGAGGCGGCAGGCATCAAGCTGTCGCACCACCTCGGCCGCGCGTTGCAGCTGACGAACATCCTGCGCGACATCGACGACGACGCGG
Source organism: Burkholderia sp. Bp9090 (assembly GCF_003857985.1). Classification (NCBI taxonomy): domain Bacteria; kingdom Pseudomonadati; phylum Pseudomonadota; class Betaproteobacteria; order Burkholderiales; family Burkholderiaceae; genus Burkholderia; species Burkholderia sp. Bp9090. Next base: position 255,888 of record NZ_QTPV01000005.1, on the reverse strand, counting down.
CGATCAACCGCTGCTACCTGCCGCGCGAGCTGCTCGCGCGCGAAGGCATCGCGATCACCGATCCGGCGACGATCGTGCGCGATCCGGCGCTGCCGCGCGTATGCGCGACGCTCGTCGAGCGCGCGCTCGAGCACTTCCGCGAAGCGGACGCCGTGATGGATACGTGCACGCGTGCGCAGGTGAAGGCGCCGCGCATCATGTCGGGCGCGTATCGCTGCATCCTGGAGGCCGCGATCGCGCGCGGCTTCGCCGCCCCGCGCGCGCCGCTGCGCAAGCCGAAGGCGCGCATGCTGATGATCGCCGCGCGCTACGCGCTGTTCTGAGCCGATGCCCAGAACCGTCCACGTGATCGGTGCAGGACTCGCGGGGCTGTCGGCCGCCGTCGAGCTGCAACGCCGCGGGCGGCGCATCGTGCTGCACGACGCGCATGCGCATGCGGGCGGCCGCTGCCGCTCATGGTTCGACGGCGTGCTGAACACGACGCTGGACAGCGGGCTGCATCAGGTATTCGCGGGGCAATCCGCGACCCAGCGCTACCTGCGCGCGATCGGCGCGGCCGATCGGCTCACGGGGCCCGCGCTGCCTGAATGTCCGGTGGTCGACGTCGCGTCGCAGCAGCGCTGGACGCTGCGTTTCGGCAACGGGCGCTGGCCGTCGTGGCTGTTCGACGCCGCATCGCGCGCGCCGGGCACCACGCCGCTCGATTATCTTGCGCTGGCCTCGCTCGCGTTCGCGCGCACCGGCCGCTCACTCGCACAGACGATGCGCTGCGACGGCGTGCTGTGGGACCGTTGGCTGCGGCCGTATTTCCTCGGGGTGCTGAACGTCGAGCCGCGCCACGCGAGCGCCGAACTCGCGCGCGCGGCGCTGTGCGGCACGTTTGCCGCGGGCGGCCCCGGATGGCGCCCGCTCGTCGCGCGCCACGGGCTCGGCAGCGCATTCGTCGAACCGGCGCTGCGGATGCTGCAGCACGGCGGCGCGCAGATCCGGCTGAATTCGCGGCTCGATGCGTTCGAATTCGGCGCGCACGGCAACGCGGTCGATGCGGTCGCGATCGGCGGCGAGCGCGTCGATCTCGCACCGGGCGACGCGGTCGTGCTGGCCGTGCCGCCCGAGGTCGCGCAGCCGCTCGTCCCGGATCTCACCGCGCCCGACACGTTCAGTGCGGTCGTGACCGCGTATTTCGCGGTCGATACACCGGCCGACGGCCCGCTGCAGACGACCGTCGTCAACGGCGTCGTCGACGCGGTGCGCACCGGCGGCGGTCCGCTCGCGGCGACCATCCGCGACGCGGGCCGCTGGCTCGACATGCCGCGCGATGCGCTCGCGCGGCGCATCTGGGAAGACGTCGCGCGCGTGACCGGCGCGAACCCGGAAACCATGCCGGCGTGGCAGCTCGTGGTCGAGCCGCGCGCGGGGTTTGCGGCGGTGCCGTCGCAGGAAATGAAACGTCCGGCCGTGCGTACGCGCTGGACCAATCTCGTGCTGGCGGGCGACTGGATTGCCACCGGCTTGCCCGCCACGATCGAGGGCGCGATCCGTTCCGGCCAGCTGGCCGCGGACGTGCTCCAGACACAGTAAGCAACAGAGGGACCGATGAACGATCTCACCGAAATGGCCACCCTGTCCGCCGGCACCGTGCCGGCCGGGCTCGACGCGGCCGTCGCCGGCGCGACCGACGCGCTGCTGGCCGCGCAGAACGCGGACGGACACTGGGTCTACGAACTCGAGGCCGATTCGACGATTCCCGCCGAATACGTGCTGCTCGTCCACTATCTCGGCGAGACGCCGAATCTCGAGCTCGAACGGAAGATCGGCAAGTATCTGCGCCGCATCCAGCAGGCCGACGGCGGCTGGCCGCTGTTCACCGACGGCGCGCCGAACATCAGCGCGAGCGTGAAGGCGTATTTCGCGCTGAAGGTGATCGGCGACGACGAGAACGCCGAGCACATGCAGCGTGCGCGCCGTGCGATCCATGCGATGGGCGGCGCCGAGATGTCGAACGTGTTCACGCGCATCCAGCTCGCGCTGTACGGTGCGATTCCGTGGCGCGCGGTGCCGATGATGCCGGTCGAGATCATGCTGCTGCCGCAGTGGTTCCCGTTCCACCTGTCGAAGGTGTCGTACTGGGCGCGGACCGTGATCGTGCCGCTGCTGGTGCTGAACGCGAAGCGCCCGATCGCAAAGAACCCGCGCGGCGTGCGCATCGACGAGCTGTTCATCGACCCGCCCGTCAACGCCGGCCTGCTGCCGCGCCAGGGCCACCAGAGCCCCGGCTGGTTCGCGTTCTTCCGCGTGGTTGACCATGCGCTGCGCGCGGTCGACGGCCTGTTCCCGAACTACACGCGCGAACGCGCGATCCGCCAGGCCGTGTCGTTCATCGACGAGCGCCTGAACGGCGAGGACGGCCTCGGCGCGATCTATCCGGCGATGGCCAACGCGGTGATGATGTACGACGTGCTCGGCTATGCGGAAGATCATCCGAACCGCGCGATCGCGCGCAAGGCGCTCGAGAAACTGCTCGTCGTGCACGAGGACGAAGCGTATTGCCAGCCGTGCCTGTCGCCGGTGTGGGACACGTCGCTCGTCGCGCATGCGCTGCTCGAAACCGGTGACGCGCGTGCCGAGGAAGCCGTGCTGCGCGGCCTCGACTGGCTGCGCCCGCTGCAGATCCTCGACGTGCGCGGCGACTGGATCTCGCGCCGGCCGCACGTGCGGCCCGGCGGCTGGGCGTTCCAGTACGCGAACGCGCACTACCCTGACGTCGACGACACGGCTGTGGTCGTGATGGCGATGGACCGCGCGCAGAAGCTCAGGCAGACGGACACGTATCGCGACTCGATGGCGCGCGCGCGCGAATGGGTCGTCGGCATGCAGAGCAGCGACGGCGGCTGGGGCGCGTTCGAACCGGAAAACACGCAGTACTACCTGAACAACATTCCGTTCTCCGATCACGGTGCGCTGCTCGATCCGCCGACCGCCGACGTGTCGGGCCGCTGCCTGTCGATGCTGTCGCAGCTCGGCGAGACGCCGCTGAACAGCGAGCCGGCCCGTCGCGCGCTCGACTACATGCTGAAGGAGCAGGAGCCGGACGGCAGCTGGTACGGCCGCTGGGGGATGAACTACGTGTACGGCACGTGGACGGCCCTGTGCTCGCTGAACGCGGCCGGCCTGACGCCGGACGATCCGCGCATGAAGCGCGGCGCGCAGTGGCTGCTGTCGATCCAGAACAAGGACGGCGGCTGGGGCGAGGACGGCGACAGCTACAAGCTGAATTACCGCGGTTTCGAGCAGGCGCCGAGCACCGCGTCGCAGACGGCCTGGGCGTTGCTCGGCCTGATGGCGGCCGGCGAGGTGAACAACCCGGCCGTTGCACGCGGCGTCGACTACCTGATCGCTCAGCAGAACGAAGAAGGCCTGTGGGACGAGACGCGCTTCACGGCAACCGGCTTCCCGCGCGTGTTCTATCTGCGCTATCACGGCTATCGCAAGTTCTTCCCGCTGTGGGCGCTCGCGCGCTATCGCAACCTGAAGCGCGCCAACGCGACGCGCGTGACGGTCGGGATGTAACGCGTGGCGCCGACGCAGCACAACGGCACGTTGCCCGTCATCGCCGTCACGGGGATGGCGTTCGAGGCGCGCATCGCGCGCGGTCAGGGCGTCGAGGCCGTGTTTGCCGCGCGGGCCGACCGCCTTGAGCGTGCGCTGGCCGAGGCGACCGCGCGCGGTTGCGCGGGCATCGTGAGCTTCGGCACGGCAGGCGGGCTCGCGCCCGATCTCGCACCCGGCGCGCTCGTGATCGCGGACGCGATCGACGGGCCGTTCGGCCGCGTGCAGACCGATCCGGGCTGGAGCGCGCGGCTCGTCGCCGCACTGCACGACACGCCGGTATGGGCACGCGTCACGCGCGGCACGATGGCGGCGGTCGGCGCGCCGGTGGTCAGCGAACAGGAAAAGACGTCGCTGCATCGCGCGAAGGGCGCGCTCGCCGTCGACATGGAATCGCATATCGCCGCGGCCTTCGCGGCGTCGCGCGGCGTACCGTTCGCGGTGTGCCGCGCGATCGTCGACCCGGCGTGGCGCACGCTGCCGCGCGCGGCGACGGCCGGCCTGCGCGACGACGGCAGCACGGCCATCCTGCCGATCCTGCGCGAACTGCTGAAGCAGCCGTCGCAGCTCGGCCCGCTGCTGCAGGTCGCGGGCGACGCGCGCGCGGCACGCACGACGCTGATCCAGGCGCGGCACGCATTCGAGCGTGCGGGCGCGATGCGGATCGTCTGAGCGGCGTTCGCCGCTTCTCCTCTCCCCCTTCCGTTCCCGTTTTCCGGACGCACAAAAAAAGCGCGCTGCGTGATGCAGCGCGCTTCGGCTTGTCGGCGGGTTCCGTGCCGCGTTACTGCGCGGCCGGTGCGCTCGCGGGCAGGGTCGGCATCGCTGGCGCGATCGGCGCGCCGTTGGAGGCCGGCGCCGTCGTCGCCCCGCTCGGCGCCGCCACGGGCGCAGCGGCCGAGGCCGCGGCAGGCGCGCTCGCGGGCATCGCGCCGTCCGCACCCGGATCGTCGTACTGCGGCAAGCCCGGCGCCGCCGGCGCGTTGTTCGGCGCGCCGCCCGACTCGCCCGGATCCTCGTAGTTCGGCAAGCCCGGCACGGCCGGCGTGGCCGCCGGCACCGCCCCCGCTTCACCCGGCTCCGTGTAGTTCGGCGGCGCGGCCGACGCCGACTGGCCGTGATACGTCAGCGACTTGCGCTGCTGCAGATACGCATCGCGGACGAACGAGTACGGATCGAGTGCCGCCTGCTTCAGCAGATCGGTCGCGCCGAGCAGATCCGAACGCGCGCTGATGAATTGCGCGATGTACATCGGATTGCGCACGGCCGGCTCGATGTAGTTGAGCAGGTTGAAGCGGACGTCCACCGCGCGGCCGACGCCGTCGCGGATCGTGCTCGGCCCGAACACGGGCAGCACGAGGTACGGGCCGGACGGCATGCCCCAGCGCGCCATCGTCAGCCCGAAATCCTGGTGATGCTTCGGCAGCCCGGCCGGCGTCGCGATGTCGATCAGGCCGGCGACGCCGAACACCGAGTTCATCGCCACGCGCATCAGGTCCTGCGTTGCATCGGTGATGCGCAGCTGCAACAGGTTGTTCGCCATGTTGCCGAGATCGCCGAGGTTCGAGAAGAAATTGCTGATCGCGGTACGCACGGGCGTCGGCGTGATCTTCTGGTAACCCTTCGCGATCGGCACGGCGATGTTCGTGTCGACCGTGTCGTTGAACTTGTACATCGCCCGGTTCATCGGCTCGAGCGGGTCGTTGGGGTTGCGGTTCGGGCCCGTCGCGCAGCCGCTCAGCACTGCGCTGGCAGCGACGGTCGCCGCAATGATTCGCACCTTATTCATTGTTTCCTTGCAATTGGTTCTTGGCGCGTTTGACGCGCGGTTTGCCCATCAGGACGGGCTGAAACACCACGGCGCCGATCAGGGTGCAGGTCAACGCCAGCGCGAGCAGCTTGCCCATGCTCGACGTGCCCGGATGATGCGACAGCCACAGGCTGCCGAAGGCGGTTGCGGTCGTCGCGGCGCTGAACAGCACCGCGTGCGTGAGGCTCGAATGCAGCAGGCCCGTCTGGCCTGCGCGCCACGCCATCACGAAGTACACCTTGAACGCGACGCCGACGCCGAGCATCAGCGGCAGCGCGATGATGTTCGCGAAGTTCAGCGACATGCCGAGCACGACGCACATCTCGAGCGTGACGAGCCCCGACACGAGCAGCGGCACCAGCGTGCGCAGCACGTCGCCGAAGCGGCGCAGCGTGATCCACAGCAGGATCGTGATCGAGAGGATCGACCACAGCGCCGCGTGCAGGAACGCGTTGATGATCGTGTCGGCCGAATGCAGGATCGAGATCGGCCCGCCGGTCGCGCCGGGTTCCGCCGCCTTCACCGTCTTCGCGAAGCGGCGCAGCATCGTGTCGTCGTTCGGGTCGACGCCCTTCGGCACCTTCGGCGAAATCTGCACGAGCGCGTGGCCGTCCGGCGCGACCCAGTCGCGCACGATCTGCGGCGGCAGCGATTCGCGCGTGATGTCCTGCGGTTGCAGCAGCGTCGCGAGCTGGTTGAGCGCGATGCGCAGCGTGTCGGAGAACGCGCGTTCGGCGCGATCGCGCGCCGCGCTGTCGGCGGCGGCCAGCTTCGCGAGCGACGCCGACAGATGCTGCGCGGCGGCGGCACCGGGGCCCGGGTGATCTTCCGCCGCGTAGCTGAGCAGGTCCGACACGCGCTTGAGCGCGGCGACGCGCTGCGCATCGGTCGCGGCCGGCGCGGCCGGCTGCGTCAGCGCGGGCAGCAGCTCGCTCGCGGCCGCGGCGATCGCCGCGCGCTTGGCCGGCTGGTCGGCCGGCACGAAGGTCGTGAGCGTCGTCGTGCGGCCGACTTCCGGCAGCGCGTCGAGGCGCTTCGCGGCCGCGTCGGCCTCGGCGAGCGACGGCGCGAGCAGCGTGACGTCGTTGACGGCCGCTTCGGGCGAATCCTTCAGCGCGAGCAGCGTCGCCATCGATTCGCTGTTCGGATCCTTCAGGTGCAGCGGGTTGAAATCGAAGTGCAGGAACGCGAGCAGCGGCAGCGCGCCGATCACGACCGCGAGCGTGCCGATCAGGATCGGCTTGCGATGGCGATCGAGGAAGTCGTCGACGGGGGCGAGCCACGGAAAGCCCGGCGTCTTCGATTCGCCCGGCGGCGCGAACAGGCGCAGCAGCGCGGGCAGCAGCGTGAGCGTGGTCAGCAGCGCGACGAACATCCCGACGCCCGCGATCAGGCCGAGCTCGGACACGCCGCGATAGGCCGTGGGAATGAACGAGAAGAAGCTCGCCGCAACCGCCGCGGTGGCGAGCGCGAGCGGCATGCCCATCGAGTGCGCGGCGCCGACCAGCGCGTGATCGATGCGCGGATCGCGGAAGCGTTCCTCGCGGTACTTCACGCCGTACTGAATCGAGAAGTCGACGCCGAGGCCGACGAACAGCACCATGAACGCGACCGAGATCATGTTCAGCGAACCGACCATCGCGAGGCCGAGCGCGGCCGTCACGACGAGGCCGACGAACAGCGTGACGAGCACCGAGCCGATCATCCGCTTCGAGCGCAGCGCGAGCCACAGGATCACGAGCACGGCGAGCAGCGTGAGCACGCCGTTGAGCGCGGCGCCGTCTTGCACCGACGCGAATTCGTCGTCGGCGAGCGGCTGTTCGCCGGTCAGGCGCACGACCGCGCCGTAGCGTTGCTCGATGCCGAGCGCTTTCGCCGTGTCGCGGATCACCCGGGTCGTTTCGGCACCGGCCTTCAGCGCGCCATAGTCGACGACCGGCTGCACCGTGACGAACGCGCGTGCCGGCTGGCGTGCGGCATCGCTGTCGACCAGCCCGCGCCACGAGAACGCGGCGGGCCTGCCGGCCAGCACGTCGTCGACCGTCGCGGCGCTGCGCGCGAGCAGCTTCGCCATCGCGGGCAGCTTCACCTGGCCGGTCAGGAGCGGCTGGCCGAGCGTGGTGGACAGCGTGGTCGCGAGCCCGGTCAGGCTCGGGTTCTTCGCGAGTTCGTTGACGAGCGGCCGCGCGCTCGCGAGCTGCGACGTCGTATCCGACACTTCCTGCGGCGACAGGAACAGCAGCCCGTTGTGCTCGAAGAACGGGCCGCCGCCGGGTTGGGCGACCTGGCCGATGCGGCCGGCGTCGGCCTGCTTGCGCAGGGCTTCGGTGAGCGTGTGCGCGGCGGCCGTCGCGAATTCGGGGGCCGGTGCCTCGACTACCGCGAGGATCGTGCCGTTGCGTTGCGGGAAGGCCTTGTCGACGGCCTGGCCGAGCGCGGCCCACTGCGGTTCCGCGTCGACGAGCTTGCTGATGTCCGTGTTGATCTTGAAGTGCTGCGCGACGTAGACGCCGCTGAAGACGGCGATGACGAGCGACAGCACGACGACCCAGACGGGGCGGCGTACCGACAATGCGACGAGTCGGACGATGAGAGAAGTCACCATGTGGCGGTGGGGAGGGGCTGGCAAGGACAAGGCAAAGAGTATACCGGCGCCACGTGACGTCGGTCGCCACGTTGGAGCGTAAAGGGGCGGGAAGGATATTTGCTGCGCCGGGAGGGAATCGCCGCGAATCGTCGGACGAATGGGCGGCGGAAATTGACATAATCGGCACCGATCGCGCAGCGGCCGGCACCCTGTGACAAAAGGGGCTGAAAGGTAACAGTCGGTCACCGCACGGCAGGCGGGCCGCCGGGCCGCTATACTTCGACCCACCGGCCGATGCGATCGATGCAATCCGCCGTCCGTTTTTTTCACCGAGTGCGAATATCCGTATGAAACGTCATCTGTTTGCTTTCGTCGCGGCGGCCGCCGTGTCGGTTTCCGCTTTCGCGCAGAGCGCGCCGGTCGACATCGTCCGTAATGCGGTCGAAGGCACCGTCAACGCGATGAAGGCCGATCCGGGTGCGCGCGGCGGCGACATGGCAAAAGTCACGCAAGTCGTCGAGCAGCGCTTCCTGCCCGCGACGAACTTCGAGCGCACGACCCGCATCGCGGTCGGCGATGCCTGGAAGCAGGCGACGCCGCAACAGCAGCAGGAGCTGTACAAGCAGTTCAAGCTGCTGATGACGCGTACCTATGCCGCGTCGCTCGCGCAGCTCGGCAGCCAGGACGCGAAGTTCTCGTTCAAGGCCGGCGGCGCGTCGGGTGCCGATGCGCTGGTGCAGTCGACGGTCACGACGCCGGGCGACAGCCAGTCGGTCGGCTACCGTCTCGGCAAGGTCGGCAGCGACTGGAAGATCTACGACATCGACATGTCGGGTGCGTGGCTGATCCAGGTCTACCAAGGGCAGTTCAAGAGCCAGCTCGCGTCGGGCGGGATCGACGGCCTGATCGCGTATCTGCAGAAGCACAATTCGCGGACGAATTGAGCGTCGCTGCGCGCAGTCTGGATTTTGGATGAGTGAAAGGCGCCTCCGGGCGCCTTTTTCGTTCGTGGTCAGTCGAGCGGTCGAGCGGTGATTCCACTGCGCGATGCCGACTCGGCGAATCACATGCGAAGCGAGAAAAAACAGCATCGTAGAGCTGATCAATGTGACCGACGCGCAGAGTGCCTTTTGCGGCGCCGCACGTCGCCGCCCTACCGCCGCCGATGCTCGACCGCGAACTTGATCAGCTCCGCCTGCCCTTCGATCTCGAGCTTGCGCTTCAGGTTGAGCCGATGCGTTTCCACCGTGCGGACCGACAGCCCCGTCTGCTGCGCGATCTGCTTGCTCGACAGCCCCTCGGCCAGTGCATCGAGGATGTCGCGCTCGCGCGGCGTCAACCGGTCGAGGGGCGACGCGGTCGCGCTCGCCTGGATCATCCGCGCGGCGAGCCCTTCGCTGAAGAACGTCTGCCCGGCCAGCACCGAGCCGATCGCGCGCACGATCTCGCTCGCGGGCGAATCCTTCAGCAGGTAGCCGCTCGCGCCGGCGCGCACGGCCTGCGTCACGTATTCGATGTTGTCGTGCATCGACAGCATGAGCACGCGAATCCCCGGAAAGCGCTCGTGGAACACGCCGGCGAGCGTGATGCCGTTCATCCCGTTCATGCCGACGTCCATCAGCGCGAGGTCGGGCTCGAGCGACGCGGCGAGCGCAAGCGCCTCGTCCGCGTTGCCGGCTTCGCCGACCACCGACAGGTCGGCCGCCTCGAGCCGCATCCGCAGGCCGTCGCGCACCAGCGGATGATCGTCGACCAGCAGCAGTCGGGCAGCGGGCCGGGCGGTGTCGGGGGCACTCATGGGCAAGGTCTCCGGTTATGGGGATCGTGTTCAGGCGGCGCGCAGCGGCACGCGCGCGGCTACGACGGTGTGGCCGACCTGCGACGTGATCGTCAGCATGCCGCCCAGCGCGTCGAGCCGCTCGCGCATGTTGCGCAGCCCGATGCCGCGGCGCGCGTCGGTCTGCGTACGCTCGGCGTCGAAGCCGCAGCCGTTGTCGGCGATGGTCAGCGTGACGGCATGCGCGCCGACGTCGAGCGTGACGGCCGCGCGCGATGCCTGCGCATGATGCACGATGTTGCTGAGCGCTTCCTGCGCGATCCGGAACAGCGCCGTGTTGACCGGCGCGGGCAGCGGCCGCGCGCCGCTGTGCGCCACCTGCGTATAGCCGATGTCGATGCCGCTTTCCGCGCCGAGCTCGCGCACGAGCTGCTCGAGCGCGGCGGCGAGGCCGAGATCGTCGAGCATCGCCGGGCGCAGCGCGTGTGAGATGCGGCGCACTTCGCGCAGCGTGTCGCCGAGCCGCCCGACGCCCGATGCGAGCGCCTGCTCGGCCTCAGGCATGCGCGCGGTGCCGCGCTCGAAGCGCGCGAGCGCGGATTCGAGCATCAGCTTCGCGGACACCATCATCTGGCTGATCCCGTCATGCAGCTCGCGCGACAGCCGCTCGCGCTCCTGCTCCTGCGATTCGACGACGCGCTGCGCGAGCTGCTTGAGCTTCGCGTCGGCGCTGCGCGACTCGCTGACGTTCAGCACCAGCGCACAGACGGCGATCGCCGCCGCGCCGGTCAGCGCGATCGCGGTGAGCCAGCTCATCGTGCGCTCGATGTTCGCGGACGCGCGCGCGTCGATGCGCTGCAGCGCGGTGTCGACATCGTCGAGATAGATGCCGGTGCCGACCATCCAGCCCCAGCGTTCGAGCGCGACGACGTAGCCGAGCTTCGGCGCGGGCTTGCCCGTCGACGGCCGCTGCCACGTGTAGCGCACGTAGCCGCCGCCGTGGGACGCGGCGCTGATCAGCTGCTGGATCGTCAGCGCGCCCTGCGGGTCGCGCATCGACCAGTAGTTGTGGCCGACGCGCTCGGGCTCGCGCGGATGCATCAGCGCATTGCCGTGCAGGTCGTATACGAAGAAATAGCCGTCGGGGCCGAAATCCATCTTCTGCAGCATCGCGAGCGCCTGCGTGCGCAGCAGTCCGTCGTCGCGCGCATTGCGGCCGCTCGCGTCGTACAGCGGCATGATCGCGCTCGTCGCGAGTTCGACGTAATGCTTCAGCTCGACTTCCTTGCTCGACAGGTAGGCGGCCTGGATCGTCGCGTGCTGCGTGCGCGCGAGCGACGTCGCCTGCTGGCGCACGCCGAAGCCGATGCCGGCGATCGCGAGCAGGAACGGCACGATGGCCAGAAGGAAAATCTTTGCCTTGAGTCTCATGGTGGTGTGAAGCGGGCGCGAGCCGGCGGGCGCGCGTGTCGCGCGGCGGCCGGGCGAGCCGACATTGTCGGCGATTTCGCCCGCGGCCGGCGCTGTGGCGGCCGGGCGGCCAGCCGTGGCTCAGGCGCGCCGCAGCGTGCGCTCGGCGGACGGGGCCGTCTGCACGACGACCTGGTTGCGCCCGCCTTCCTTCGCGCGGTACAGCGCGTCGTCGGCGAGCTTCAGTGCGGCCTGGATGCTGTCGTCGAGTTCCGGATAGCAGGTCGTCACACCGATGCTCGCGGTCAGGCGGTCCGACGCATCCGTGTCGTGCAGGATGCCGAGATCGAGGATGGCGGTGCGGATCGATTCGGCGATCGTCACGGCGCCGGGCGTGTCGACGTCCGGCAGCACCACGACGAACTCCTCGCCGCCGTAGCGCGCTGCATAGTCGGCCGGGCGGCGCAGGCATCCGGCGATGCAGCGGCCAACCGCGGCGAGCGCATCGTCGCCGGCCTGATGGCCTTGCGTGTCGTTGTAGCGCTTGAAGTGATCGACGTCGACGAACAGTAGCGACAGCGCGTGCTGCGAGCGCGCCGCGCGGCGCCATTCGCGCGCGAGCGTGACGTCGAGCATCCGGCGATTGTCGAGGCCCGTGAGGCCGTCGGTGCGCGCGAGCGCTTCCAGCTCGGTTTCCGCGCGGTGCCGCTTGCGCAGCTGGATGTCGAGCAGCATCGACAGGCCGACGAAGCCGAGCGCGAGCAAGGCCATCGCCGAGCCGATCGGGATCGCGCGGTCGTACCAGGCGGCGTAGGTGTCCGCCTCCGAGCGTGCGACCATGATGATCAGCGGCAGGTGGTCGAGGTGCCGGAACACGTACAGGCGCCGCACGCCGTCGATCGACGCGGTATCGGCGAAGCTCCCTTCGTTGGCGGTCATGAACCGGCGGAACGTGCTGGCCTTGCTGATGTTGCGGCCGACGATCGCCGGATCGTAAGGCTGGCGCGCGAGCATCAGGCCCTTCGTATTGATCAGCGCCATCGACCCGCGATCGCCGAGCGAGAGGCGCGAGAACAGGTCCTGGAAATATTCGAGCCGGATCGACATCACGGCGACGCCGCCGAACGACCCGTCGGGCCGCGTGATCCGCCGGCTGAGCGCAATGCTCGGCGAGCCGCCGCGCAATCGCGAACGGTACGGGTCGCTGACGTACAGGCCGACGTCCGGGTTGTCGCGGTGCACCGTGAAGTACGACTCGTTGCCGAAGTTGGCCTTGCGCGGCACGTCGCTCTTGCCGTCGACCGCGATGTCACCGTTCGAGTCGAGCACGTAGATGCCGCCGAGATACTTGGCCGTCGTCGCGCGATCGAACAGCACCTGGCGGCGCAGCGGCATCGGCAGCGCGAGGACCGCGGGATCGTTCTCGCCTTCGACGACCGCCTGCAGCGACAGCGCATAGAACTCGATGTTGCGCTCGATGTCCCACGACGCCATCAGCGCGATGTTCTGCTGGGTGGTGCGCGCGCGATCGCGTGCGTCGATCCGGCCTTCGTACAGCAGGATGCCGCACAGCAACAACAGGATCAGTGCGATCAGCAGCCCTGAATAGAAGATCAGGTGCGGCAGCAGGAACCGGCGCAATTGGGCGGCGACGCGGCTTGTCAGGCCGGATTCGCTGGGCATTGCGTAGTCGGTTTCTGCCATGGTCCGTGGATCGATGGGCATCGTCGCCGGGGCGGCGGGCCGATGCGATTGTTCGTATGATTTGCCGGCGATGATCCGGAATGCACCCCCCGGTGCGCATTCCGCCCGACCGATCTGGAACATGATGCCGATGATCGGCGATGGCGGCCGGATAAACCGCTGCATCACCTGCTCACCGGCAAGAGTTGCCGCGATTCGACGATCCGACGAATCGGGCGGCGCGGATTGGTCCGAGTATAACGCGCGCATTCGTGCACGCGGAAAATGTTGCGGACCGTTGATCCGGATCAAATTATCGCCCTGGCAGAGACTTGCCAGTCGCGTGGGGAACGTTGCAGCGCAAGGCTTTGCGCCAGGAGGGGGCAGCGCGCATACCGCCGTCGCCGATTTACATGCTTTAACGGCAGGCGGACGCGGAACCTTAAATCGTGCGATTCGGATCGATTATCCGTTTCAGCGTTTGCATGAATTCGAATGTAAAAACGGGCAGCCGTAATGGCTGCCCGCTTCGTGAAAACCGCATGCGGGAAAGCCCGCATGCGAAGGCTTACGCGCCGTGCTGTTGCGCCTTGTACGCGAGCCGGAACCGATGCAGCAGCGGCTCGGTATAACCGCTCGGCTGCGACGTGCCCTGCAGCGCCAGTGCGCATGCGGCCTTGAACGCGGTCGACTGGTCGTAGCCGGGCGCCATCGGGCGATAGTTCGGGTCGCCGGCGTTCTGCTGGTCGACGACGCGCGCCATCCGCTTGAACACGTCGAGCACGAAGGCCTCGGTGATCACGCCGTGGCGCAGCCAGTTCGCGATGTGCTGGCTCGAGATGCGCAGCGTCGCGCGGTCTTCCATCAGGCCGACGTCGTGGATGTCCGGCACCTTCGAGCAGCCGACACCCTGTTCGACCCAGCGCACGACGTAGCCGAGAATGCCCTGCGCGTTGTTCTCGACCTCGCTCAGGATTTCGCTCTCGCTCCAGGCGGCGCGCTCGACGACCGGCACGGTCAGCAGCCCTTCGAGCAGCGTGTCGCGCTCGCTTGCGTACGGCGTCTTCTCGAGTTCCTGCTGGATGGCCTGCACGTCGACGAGATGGTAGTGCAGCGCGTGCAGCGTCGCGGCGGTCGGCGACGGCACCCACGCGGTGTTCGCGCCGGCGCGCGGATGCGCGATCTTCTGCTCGAGCATCGCGTGCATCAGGTCCGGCATCGCCCACATGCCCTTGCCGATCTGCGCACGGCCGCGCAGGCCGGCCGACAGGCCCGCGAGCACGTTGTTGCGCTCGTACGCCTGGATCCACGCCGACGACTTCATGTCGCCCTTGCGGATCATCGGGCCCGCTTCCATCGCGGTGTGCATCTCGTCGCCGGTGCGGTCGAGGAAGCCGGTGTTGATGAACGCGACGCGCGCGGCGGCCGCCGCGATACAGGCGGCGAGGTTCACGCTGGTGCGGCGCTCCTCGTCCATGATGCCCATCTTCAGCGTGTTGCGCGGCAGGCCGTACAGATCCTCGATGCGCGCGAACAGCGTGTCGGCGAACGCGACTTCGACCGGGCCGTGCATCTTCGGCTTCACGATGTAGATCGAGCCGGTGCGCGAGTTGCGCTTGGCCTTCAGGTCGTGCAGCGCGCACAGCGTCGTGACGACACCGTCGAGGATGCCTTCCGGAATCTCGTTGCCGTCGCGGTCCAGCACCGCGCCGTTGGTCATCAGGTGGCCGACGTTGCGCACGAACAGCAGCGAGCGGCCGTGCAGCACCAGCGTGCCGCCGGCCGGCGTGGTGTACTCGCGATCGGCGTTCAGGCGGCGCGTGAAGGTCTTGCCGCCCTTCGCAACCTCCTCGACCAGCGTGCCCTGCATCAGGCCGAGCCAGTTGCGGTAGAGCTGGACCTTGTCGTCGGCGTCGACCGCCGCGACCGAATCCTCGCAGTCGATGATCGTGCTGACCGCGGCTTCGAGCACGACGTCCTTCACGTTCGCGAGATCGGCGCGGCCGATGGGGGTGGACGCGTCGATCTGGATCTCGAGGTGCAGGCCGTTGTGCTTCAGCAGGATCGCGGACGGCGCGCCCGCCGCACCCTGGTAGCCGACGAACTGTGCCGGCTGCGCGAGGTGCACGACGCCCTTGCCGGTTTCGACGGCGAGCTGGCCGTCTTCCACGCGATAGCGCAGCGCGTCGCGGTGCGAGCCGCTCGCGAGCGGCGCCGCGTTGTCGAGCACGCCGCGCGCGTAGTCGATCACGCGCTGGCCGCGCGTCGGGTTGTATGCCGTGGTGCGCTCGGCGCCGCCGTCCTCGGGCAGCGCATCGGTGCCGTACAGCGCGTCGTACAGGCTGCCCCAGCGTGCGTTCGCGGCGTTCAGCGCATAGCGCGCGTTCGACAGCGGCACGACGAGCTGCGGGCCGGCCTGCGTCGCGATCTCGCTGTCGACGTTCGCGGTGGCTGCCGCGACGTTCGACGGGACCGGCACGAGGTAGCCGATCTCTTCGAGAAATGCGCGAAACGCGGCATGGTCGCGCACCGGGCCGGGGTGCGCGCGATGCCACGTGTCGAGTTCCTGCTGCAGGCGGTCGCGTTCCGCGAGCAGCTCGCGGTTGCGCGGCGCGAGGTCGTGTACCAGGGCCGAGAAACCGCTCCAGAACGCGGCCTTGTCGATACCGGTGCCCGGCAGTGCTTCGTTTTCAATGAACTGGCTCAGCGCTGGCGCGACTTGCAGTCCTGCTTGGTCGATCATCGTGATTCCTCCCGGGGAAAAAATTCGCGCGCGGCTTGGCTGACTCATGTCGCGACGCTTTGTACGCCGGCGCGGGCGATCAGCGCGTCCTGCTCGGACTTTACGCCAGACACGCCGATTGCGCCCGCAATCCGGCCGTCGAACGCTACCGGCACGCCGCCTTCGAGCAAGCCCGTCAGCGGCACGCTGAGAAACGCGGTGCGGCCACCGTTGATCATATCCTCATACGCTTTCGTCTCGCGCCGGCCGAGGGCCGCCGCACGCGCCTTGTCCTGCGCGATGACGGCGCTGGCCGGCGACGCGCCGTCCAGGCGCGCGAACGCGAGCAGGTGGCCGCCGTCGTCGACGATGGCAATCGATACGGCCCAGCCGTGCCGTGCGGCTTCCACGCGGGCGGCCGCGAGCATGCGTTCGGCGTCGGCGAGCTGGAGTTCGGGTTTGGTTTGCATCATGTTCCTCCGGAATCAGCGGTCGGTGGAATCAGTCGACCCGTCGGTCGTCGACGAGCTCGATCCAGTGGCGCACGCGCGTGCGGCCCGCGCCGTTCAGGTGAGTCTGGCAGCCGACGTTGGCCGTGACAATCAGGTCCGGCCGCGCGGCTTCGAGCGCGTCGAGCTTGTTGTCGCGCAGCCTGGCCGCGAGTTCGGGCTGCGTCAGCGCATAGGTGCCGGCCGAGCCGCAGCAGAGATGGCCGTCGGCGACATTCGTCAGATCGAAGCCGAGCCGCGTCAGGATGCTTTCGACCGCGCCGCCGAGCCGCTGCGCGTGCTGCAGCGTGCACGGGCAGTGGACCGCGACGCGGCGTCGCGTCGACTCGGCCAGCGCGTCGAGCGGCTCGGCCGCGATCACTTCCGCGAGGTCGCGCGCGAGCGCGCTGACGCGCCGCGCCTTGTCCGCATAGACGGGGTCGGAGCGCAGCAGGTCGCCGTATTCCTTCACGAACGCGCCGCAGCCGCTCGCCGTCAGCACGATCGCCTCCGCGCCGGCTTCGATCGCAGGCCACCACGCGTCGATGTCGCGGCGTGCGCGCGCGAGCCCGGCATCCTGCGCGTTCAGGTGATATTCGGTCGCGCCGCAGCAGCCGGCTTCGCGCGCGGGCGTCACGCTGATGCCGAGGCGGTCGAGCACGCGCGCGGCGGCCGCGTTCGTGTTCGGCGACAGCGAAGGCTGCACGCAGCCTTCCAGCATCAGCACGCGCCGCGCATGGCGTACCGGCGGGCGCGGCGTGGCGGCGGGCACGGCGGCCGGAATCTTGTCCTGCAGCGTGCCGGGCAACAGCGGGCGCAGCGCGCGGCCGGCCTTCAGCAGCGCGGCGAAGGTTGCCGGCCGCGGCACCACGTGACGCAGGCCCGCGCGCAGCAGGCGCTCGCGCGCAGGCCGCCGCGCGCGCTTCTCGGCTTCCGCGCGGCCGATGTCGAGCAGCGTGTGATAGCGCACGCCGGACGGGCAGGTCGTCTCGCAGTTGCGGCACGTCAGGCAGCGGTCGAGATGCTGCTGCGTGCGCTCGCCGCACGGCTCGCCTTCGAGCATTTGCTTGATCAGGTAGATGCGTCCGCGCGGCCCGTCGAGCTCGTTGCCGAGCACCTGGTATGTCGGGCAGGTCGCATTGCAGAAACCGCAGTGCACGCACGCGCGCAGGATCGCTTCCGCTTCGTCGGCCCGGTCGAGGGCCTTGCTGGCTTCGCTGAGATTGGTTTGCATATCGGCGGTTCGAAGTCGGGTTGGCGTCAGACGTTCGCGTACAGGCGGCCGGGATTGAAGATCGCATGCGGATCGAGCTGCGCCTTCAGCTGCCGATGCACGCGCAGCAGCGCGGGCGGCAGCGGCTGGAACGGCTCGGGCGTCGTGCCGGGCGTGAAGCAGCTCGCGTGGCCGCCCCACTGCGCTGCGAAGTGCTGCACGTCGGCCGGCGCGGCGTCGCTTTTCAGCCAGCGCTGCGCGCCGCCCCAGTCGACGAGCAGCGCGCCGGGCAGCGCATCGAGCGGCGCGGCCGCCGGCACCGATACGCGCCACAGCGGGCGCGGATCGTCGAAGAACGGCAGCGACAGGTCGCGCAGCCGCGCCCAGAACCCGTCGTCGCGATCGTCCATCCGCTCGCCGCCGATCGTGTCGCGCGCGGCCTTCACCGAGCCCTCGCCGCCTTCGAGCCGCACGCGCAGCACGCCGTCCGCGTGGCACGCACCCGCGAGCGGCAGCCCCGCGCGACGCCATGCCGCGACGCGTTGCACGGCTTCGGCGGCAGCGAGCTGTAAGGCGAGATCGCCGGTCGCGCGCGGCTTCGGCAGCACCTTCAGCGACACTTCCGTCACGACGCCGAGACAGCCGAAACTGCCCGCGAGGAGCCGCGACACGTCGTAGCCCGCGACGTTCTTCATCACCTCGCCGCCGAAGCGCAGGTGCTTCGCGTGGCCGGTGATCACGCGACAGCCGAGCACGAAGTCGCGCACCGCGCCGGCCCACGGGCGGCGCGGCCCCGACAGCGCCGCCGCGAACATGCCGCCGACCGTTGCCGTGCCGCCGAACGTGGGCGGCTCGCACGGCAGCATCTGGCCGGCCGCGTCGAGCATCGCTTCCAGTTCGGCGAGCGGCGTGCCCGCGCGTGCGGTGATGACAAGTTCGGTCGGGTCGTACGCGACGATGCCGCGGTGCGTGCGCACGTCGAGCGCGCGGCCTTCGACCGCGCGGCCGACGAACGCCTTCGTGCCCGCGCCGCGGATGTGCAGCGGCTGGCGCGCGTGGATCGCGGCGTCGACCTGCGCGACGAGCGCCGCGCTGTCGTCGATCGATTCGGGTTCGCGTTCGCGTCGCATCAGAAGCGCTCCAGTTCGGGAAACGGCAGCTTGCCGTGATGGACGTGCATCGCGCCGAACTCGGCGCAGCGGTGCAGCGTCGGGATGTTCTTGCCGGGGTTGAGCAGGCGCTGCGGATCGAACGCGGCCTTCACCGCGTGGAAGAACGTGATTTCGTCGGCGTTGAACTGCACGCACATCTGGTTGATCTTCTCGCGCCCGACACCGTGTTCGCCGGTGATGCTGCCGCCTGCCGCGACGCACAGTTCGAGGATCTTGCCGCCGAGCGCTTCCGCGCGGTCGAGCTCGCCGGGACGGTTCGCGTCGAACAGGATCAGCGGATGCATGTTGCCGTCGCCCGCATGGAACACGTTCGCGACCGGCAGCGCGTATTGCGCGGACAGCGCGGCGATCCCTTCGAGCACGCGCGGCAGCTCGCGGCGCGGGATCGTGCCGTCCATGCAGTAGTAGTCGGGCGACATGCGGCCGACCGCCGGGAACGCGTTCTTGCGGCCGGCCCAGAAGCGTTGCCGCTCCGCTTCGTCGCGCGCGACGCGGATCTCCGACGCGCCGGCGTCGCGCAGCAGCGCGGCCACGCGTTCGGCGTCTTCGTCGACATCGGTCGCGGCGCCGTCGAGTTCGCACAGCAGGATCGCCTGCGCGTCGACCGGGTAGCCGGCGTGGATGAAGTCCTCGGCCGCGCGGATCGCGAGGTTGTCCATCATCTCGAGCCCGCCGGGAATCACGCCCGCGCCGATGATCCGCGCGACCGCCGCGCCGGCTTCGGCCACGTCGTCGAAGCTCGCCATCAGCACCTTCACGCTCGACGGTTTCGGCAGCAGCTTCACCGTCACCTCGGTGACGATGCCGAGCATCCCCTCGGAGCCGGTGAACAGCGCGAGCAGGTCGAAGCCGGGGGCGTCGAGCGCGTCGGCGCCGAGCGTCAGCGTGTCGCCGTCGATCGTCAGGGTCTCGGCCTTCAGGATGTTGTGCACCGTCAGCCCGTATTTCAGGCAGTGCACGCCGCCCGCGTTTTCGGCGACGTTGCCGCCGATCGAGCAGGCGATCTGCGACGACGGATCGGGCGCGTAGTAGAGGCCGTAGGGTGCCGCGGCCTGCGAGATCGCGAGGTTGCGCACGCCCGGCTGCACGCGCGCGATGCCGGCGTCGGCGTCGATTTCCAGGATCCGGTTGAACTTCGACATCACGAGCAGGATGCCTTTTTCGAGCGGCATCGCGCCGCCCGACAGCCCGGTGCCCGCGCCGCGCGCGACGACCGGCACGCCGTGCGCGGCCGCGACGCGCAGCACCGCGCGCACCTGCTCGACCGTGTCGGGCAGCACGACCGCGAGCGGCACCGTGCGGTACGCGGCGAGGCCGTCGCATTCGAACGGCTTCAGCGCCTCGCGCTCGTGCAGCACGTCGAGGCCGGGCGCCGCCGCGTCGAGCGCGGCGACGAGCGTGTCGCGGTCGACGGTCGCCAACGGGCCGTCGATCCGTTCGTCGTAGGTGAAACTCATCGTGTGTCTCCGTCTCCACCATCTTCATCGTGCAGGCGGCCGCAGGACGCGCGGCACGCCGATGGACGGCATTCTTGGCGGGCGGCGGGGGCGTGTCCAGATGCCGCCCGCGTGGTCATACCAGTTTTTCCTAGAGTGTTTTTGAGAAGTGACTCGATGTGACAGGAAACGCAATCCGCACAAGGGTTTGTGCGAAAATCGGCGACATCGGTCCAAAGTGGTCATACCAGTATGGAAATGCAGAATCGACAAGCGCCGGCGCGCAATGTCGCCGATGTCGTCGCCGAGCGGATCGAGCAGCTGATCGTCGACGGCGTGTTGAAGGCCGGGCAGGCGCTGCCGTCCGAACGTCGGCTGACCGAGAAGCTCGGCGTGTCGCGCACGGCCGTGCGCGAAGGGATGAAGCTGCTGCGCGCGCGCGGGATCATCGACACGACGCACGGCAAGGGCTCGTTCGTCGCGAGCCTGACCCCGCAGCGCGAAGTCTCGCCGATGATGCATCTGCTCGGCTCGCAGCCGCGCACGCTGTACGACCTGTTCGAGGTGCGCGGCATGCTCGAGACCGAAGCCGCGCGGCTCGCCGCGCTGCGCGGCACACCCGCCGACTTCATCCTGATCAAGCGCCGCTACGAGGAGATGACGGCGGCCGATGCGCAGGATCTCGATCCGGCCGCGCGCGCGAAGCTCGACCATGCGTTCCATCTCGCGATCTGCGAGGCGTCGCACAATCCGGTGCTGGTCAACACGCTGCAGTCGCTGACCGATCTGCTGCTCAGCTCCGTGTTCGCGTCGGTGAACAACCTCTATCATCGCGAGCCGCTGAAGAAGCAGATCGACCGCCAGCACGCGCGGCTCTATAACGCGGTGACGGGGCGGCTGCCCGACCAGGCGCGCAAGGCGGCGAGCGAGCATATCCGGCAGTGCGTCGAGTATCTGCGCGAGATCGAAGAGGAGGAGCAGCGGCTCGTGCGCTCGACGTTGCGGCTCGAAGGGTGGACTTGAGTCACGTGAACCAGCGTGGCCGATGACGTCAGGGCGTGTGTCAAGCATGTCGAGCTGGCGATGCGGCCTATTCGATGCGTGGCCCGACACGACCTGTTTAGCCGCTGCGCGACATGCGCTCAGGCGGTTGAATCGGGCGAAATTGGGGTGTAGTTCGTACCCGAAACGCGCAAAAAAGCCCGCCGAAGCGGGCAATCCTCTCGATGAAGAGGGGGAGATGCGAATCCGCGAGCAGACAGCCGCGATCAGCGCTCGGCGTCGGCTCACCCTTTCGTCGCCCCAAACGTGAGCCCCGCGACGAAATGCTTCTGCATCGCGAAGAACATCGCGACCGACGGCAGCGCCGCGAGAATCGACCCGGCCGAAACAAGGTTCCAGGACGTCGTCCATTGCCCCTTCAGCGCCGCCACACCCGCGGTAATCGGCGCGGCCTCGTCACCTTGCGTGAGACACAGCGCCCAGAAGTAATCGTTCCACACGAACGTAAACACGAGAATCGCGAGCGCGGCCAGCGCCGGCCGGATCAACGGCAACACGATCCGCCAGAACACCGTCCACTCGCCCGCGCCTTCGATCCGCGCCGCCTCGATCAGCTCGAACGGCAGCTGCTTGATGAAATTGCGCAGAAACAGCGTACAGAACCCCGTCTGAAACGCGACGTGAAAGAGAATCAGCGCCTCGACCGTATTGAACACCCCGAGCCTCAGCGACAAGTCGCGAACCGGAATCATCAGCACCTGCACCGGCACGAAATTCCCCGCGACGAAGGTCCCGAACAGCGCGGCATTCCCGCGAAACCGGTAAGTCGCCAGCGCGAACCCGGCCATCGCCGCGAGCGCAATCGACCCGAGCACCGACGGCACCGTGATCTGCACGCTGTTCCAGAAGTAATGCAGCATCGGCGACGTGGTCAGCGCGTCGCGATAGTTCTCGATCATCGAGAAGTGCCGCGGCCAGCCCCAGTAGTGTCCTTCGACCAGTTCCTCGGTCGAGCGCACCGACGTGACGAACACCGCGATCATCGGCAGCAGCCAGATCACGAGCGCGACGGGCAGCGACAGCTTGTACAGCCGGCGCGATACCGGCTTCCAGTGGGCAACGGGCGTTGGAAACATGATGAATGGTTCCCCGGAAGGTCAAATCACTGCTCGTTGCGCAGCATGCGGCGCAACTGGAACACGATGTAGACGAGCATGATCGCGAACAGCACGACCGCGATCGACGCGGAATAGCCGAGCCGGTAATACTTGATCGCCTGGTCGTACATGTAATACGCGAGCACGGTCGAGCTCTCGAACGGGCCGCCGCCCGTCATCACCGAAATCAGGTCGAAGCTGCGCAGCGCGCCGATCACCGTGACGACGATCGCCATGAACGTGGTCGGCCGCAATTGCGGCAGCACGACGTGCCACAGCAGCGCGAAGCCGCGCGCGCCTTCCATCCGTGCCGCTTCGATCTGCTCCGGGTTCACCGACGTGAGGCCGGTGAGGTACAGGATCATGCAGTACGCGGTCTGCGGCCACAGCGCGGCGAACACGATGCCGAAGGTCGCATAGCGTGCATCGCCGAGCACCGGAATCCCGTGCCCGGCGATCAGCGCGAGCAGCCCGAAGGTCGGATCGTAGAACCACGAGAAGATCAGGCCGACGACCACGCCCGACAGCACGAACGGCGCGAAGAACAGCGACTTCACGAGCCGGATGCCGGCGACCGCCTGGTTCAGGTACAGCGCGAGCGCGAGGCCGAGCGGTGGCGCGAGCATGAACAGCGCGAGCCAGATCACGTTGTTGCGCAGCGCGGTGTAGAACGTCGGCGCTTGCAGCAGCTCGGCGTAGTTCGCGAGGCCGACGAACGTGCGCTCGGTCATCCCGTCCCAGTTGCAGAGGCTCAGCCACAGCGTCGACAGGATCGGCCAGATCACATAGACGGCAACCATTGCGCACGCGGGCGCGAGAAAGAGCCACGCGGCGCGCCGTTGTCGCCGCACGGCCGGCGACGGGCGGCGCGCGCGCAGCGCGGCAGGCGAGCTGCGGGCCGGCGGCGCGGCGGCGGGCGGTGCGGCCGGGGTAGCCGGCGTTGCAACGGGTCTGGACGTGATCGGACTGGACACGGCAAGCCTCCTGGGCGGACGCGGCGGCACTCGGCCGCCGCAGGGGTCACGCGGCTACTTCTTGTAGATCCGCTTGCGGGTCTGTTCGAGTTGCGCGAGCACGGTGTCGAGCTGCGCGGGATTCGCGACGAACTGCTGCATCCCCTTCATCCCTTCGTCGGCCATTTCCTTCGTCATGTCGCGGTCGTAGAACTGCGCGACGCCGCCGCGGGTGTCGGCGAGGATCCGGAAGCCGATGCGCGAGATCGGATCGGCCGGCTCCGGCGACTTGCCGTTGGCCGACAGCGAACCGAGCCCTTCGGCGAGCTTCGCGCCCATCTCGGGCGTTTCGACGAACGCGAGGAAGGTATGCGCGTCGGCCTTGTTCTTCGCCTTGGTCGGGATGTGCAGCGATTCGACCGGGCCGTCCTCGGCGGTCGGCACCTTCGGGTCGATGATCGGGAAACGGTAATAGCCCATTTCCTGCTTCACGTTCGGCGGAAAGCCCGCGGCGATGAAGGTGCCCATCAGCATCATCGCGGCCTTGCCCTGGAACAGGAACGGCTGCGCGCCGTCGAGATCGTAGGACAGCGCGTTGTCGATGAAGTAGCCCGAGTCGATCAGCGATTTCCACGTCGTGTAGACCTTCTTCACGCGTGGATCGGTATACGGCACGTCGCCAGCCATCAGCTGCTGGTGGAACGCGTTGCCGTTCAGGCGCAGGTCGAGATAGTCGAACCAGCCGGCGAGCGTCCACGCGTCGCGGCCGCCGATCGCGATCGGCGTGATGCCGGCCGCCTTCAGTTTCCTGCATGCATCGAGAAACTGGTCCCAGGTCTTCGGCTCGTCGGCGATGCCGACCTTGCCGAACAGGTCCTTGCGGTAGAACAGCCCCCACGAGTAATAGACGGTCGGCGCCGCATACTGCTTGCCGTTATAGGACGATGCGCTGCGCGTCGACGCGTACATCGCATCCCAGCCGTTCTTCTTCCAGTCGCCGCTCAGGTCCTCGAACAGCCCGCGCTTCGCGTAGTACGCCATGCGCTCGCCCGCGTGCCAGTTCACGACGTCGGGCGCGACGGTCGTGAGCCATGCGGGGAGCTGCACCTTGTACGCTTCCTCGTCGACGAAGGTGGGCTTCACGTCGATGTCGGGATGGGCCTTGTGGAACGCTTCGATCGTCGACTGCCAGACCGCGCGCTGGCTGGCGCCCTTGAACGCGATGTTGATCGTCAGCGTGCCCGCGTCGGCCGGCGCCGCGGCGCCGAACGAAGCGAACGCGATGGCGGCGGCGGTCGCAAGCCGGGCGGCGACGCGAAGGGGGCGATGTGTCATGGGTGTCTCCATTCCTGTCTGTCGTTGTGCGTGACCGGCGCGTCGCGGCGCCGGGGGCGGTTGCTACGAACGGCTGCTACGAACCGCTTCGATACACGGCGACGCCTTGCGGCTCGACCTGCGCGGCGCCGACCACGAACGCGGACGGCGGCACTGCATCGATCGTGTGCGGCGTGCTGCCGTAGTTGAATACGTAGGTCAGGCCGCCGCGCCGGCTCACGCGCACGCCGTCGCCGAGCGGCGACGGTGTCAGGCCGGCTTCGGCCGCGACGTCGGCGAACAGGCGCGCGGTGGTCGCGTCGTCGAACAGCGCGGCCCAGTAGTGCAGCGTGCCGTGCGACACGCAGGCCGGATGACCGTCGGCGAAACGCGCGCGCACGACGCTGCGCGCGTCGTCGTCGCGCAGTTCGACGAGGTCGCGCCAGTGACGCGCGTCGCCGGTGAGCGGCGCGCCGTCGCGCAGCGTGCCGTCGATCCGCTCGGTCACGTTCGGTCGCAGCGATTCGACGCGCCACACGCGCACCGGCAGGATCGACGCGAGCGGGCCGGGCGGCAGCGTCGGCGGAATCCGCAGGTCGGCGGTCTTCGAGCCGGTGCGCGGACCGAACACCGCATGCGCGCCGGAGGCGGCGAGCCGTGCCGCGAAGTCGTCCGGCACGACCGGCAGCGGCGGCACGACGACGAGCCGGTAGCCGTCGAGCGGCGCGTGCGCGGACACGATGTCGACGTCGAGGCCGAGCGAACGCAGCGCCGAGTAGTACTCGAACGCGAAGCGCGGGTAGTGGAAATCGGCGCCTTGCGGCTGCACTTCGAACAGCCACTTCGCTTCGTAGTCGAACACCAGCGCGACGGGTGCACGCACCGCGCCGTTCGCGTCGGCATCGGCACCTGCGTCGAGCACGGCGGCGATCTCCTGCGCGACGCGCTGCGCTTCGCGGCCGCCTTCGTCGAGCCGGTCGTCGGGCGTGTGCAGGCCCGCATGCATCTGCTCCTGCGCGAACGGCGCCTGCCGCCAGCGGAAGTACGACACGCAGCCGGCGCCGTGCGCGAACGCTTCCCAGCTCCACAGCCGCACCATGCCCGGCAGCGGCGCGGGGTTCCACTGTGCCCAGTTCACGGGGCCCGGCTGCTGCTCCATCACCCAGAACGGCAGCTTCGACATGCCGCGATAGAGGTCGTGATTGAACGACGCGAAATCCGGATGGCCGGTGCGCAGCCAGCGCGCCTTCACGTCGGGCGCGAACCATTGCTCCTCGAGCGCGCCGAGCGGATAGCTGTCCCAGGTCGCGACGTCGAGGTCGCGCGCCACTTCGTAATGATCGAACTCGGTGAAGAGCTGCATGAAGTTGTGCGCGACGGGGCGGCCCGGCGAATGCGCGCGGATCACGTCGACCTGCATCCGGTGATAGCGTGCGACTTCATCCGACGCGAAGCGCCGGTAGTCGAGGCGGTGCGACGGATGCGCTTCGGTCACGGTGCCGACCGGCGCATCGACTTCGTCGAAATGCCGGTACTCCATGCTCCAGAACACGGTGCCCCACGCACGGTTCAGCGCGTCGATCGTGCCGTAGCGCGCCTGCAGCCATGCACGAAAACGCACGAGCGCGGCGGGCGAGTAGCTGACGACCGTCTGATGGCAGCCGAGTTCGTTGTCGGTCTGCCAGTAGCGCACGGCCGGGTGGCGGCCGTAGCGCTCGGCGACCGCGGTGCAGATGCGGCGCGACGCTTCCAGATAGGTCGGCGACGAGAAGTCGTAGTGGCGGCGCGAGCCGAACTTGCGCGGCCGGCCGTCCGCGCCGATCGCGAGGATGTCGGGGTGACGGTCGACGAGCCATTTCGGCGGTGTCGCGGTCGGCGTGCACATCACGATCTCGAGGCCGGTCGTGCCGAGCACGTCGATCGCGCGGTCGAGCCAGCCCCAGTCGTATTCGCCCGGCGACGGCTCGATGCGGCTCCACGCGAATTCGGCGATCCGCACCTGCGCGATGCCGAGTGCCTTCATCCGGCGGGCGTCGTCGGCCCACATCGATTCCGGCCAGTGTTCCGGGTAGTAACAGACTCCGAGGCGCATGCCCGATCCTTATGCGTAGTGGTGGACGGGAAGGTCGGCGCACGCGGGCACCGCGCGGCCGTCTTCGGTGAAGAGGTGGCAGGCGGCGGCCGGCGCATGCGCGTGCACGCGTTCGCCGCGGCGCAGCGGGGCGTCGCCGGGCACCTTCGCGATCAGCGGCGTGCCGCCGGGCTGGTCGAGGTGCACGTAGGTCTGCTCGCCGAGGCGTTCGACGAGCGCGACGTCGCGCGCGAGCGTCGTCGCGTCGTGCGCGGCGTCGAGCGTCAGGTGTTCGGGGCGGATACCGAGCGTGACGGCCGCGCCGACCGCGAGCGCGGAACCGTCGCGCGGCAGCGTGAAGGTTTCGCCGGACAACACGACGGTGACGATCGTGCGCCGCGCGTCGCAGGCGGTGACGACGGCTGGCAGGAAGTTCATCCGCGGCGAGCCGATGAAGCCGGCGACGAAGCGGCTCGCCGGATGGTGATAGAGGTCGAGCGGCGCGCCGACCTGCGCGATGCTGCCGTGTCGCGCGGTGTCCGCGCCGGCGTGCAGCAGCACGATCTTGTCGGCGAGCGTCATCGCTTCGGTCTGGTCGTGCGTCACGTAGACGACGCTCGCGCGCTCGAACTGCCGGTGCAGTTTCGCGATCTCGATGCGGGTCTGGCCGCGCAGCGCCGCGTCGAGGTTCGACAGCGGCTCGTCGAACAGGAACACGCCGGGCTCGCGCACGATCGCGCGGCCGATCGCGACGCGCTGCCGCTGGCCGCCGGACAGCGCCTTCGGCTTGCGCTCGAGCAGCGTGTCGAGCTGCAGGATCCGCGCGGCGTCGCGCACCTTCCGGTCGATCTCGGCCTTCGGCACGCGCGCGAGCTTCAGCCCGAACGCCATGTTCTCGTAGACCGTCATGTGCGGAAACAGCGCGTAGCTCTGGAACACCATCGCGACGCCGCGCTCGGCGGCCGGCACGTCGTCGACGCGGCGGCCGTCGATCGACAGCTCGCCGTCGCTCAGGTCCTCGAGGCCCGCGATCATCCGCAGCAGGGTCGACTTGCCGCAGCCGGACGGGCCGAGGAACACGCAGAACTCGTGCGCGCCGATCTCCAGATCGACGTCGCGAATGACCGGCGCGTGCTCGCCATAGGCTTTCTGCACGCGTCGCATCGAGATGCTCGCCATTGTCTCCGCTCCATGTTCTAATGCGCTTTCGTCGATGCTTAAGCGCTTAAGCATCGCGATCAAAAAAAGAGCCGATCGCGATCGCGGCCGAGTCGCGCCCGTCGGTCGGGCGGCAGGGTGTGCGGCGATAGTGCGCCGCTTCGGTGAGCGAAGCAAATACTGGATCGACGTCTCATATAGTGGGCAAATCATGGCGACACTGGATGAAGTGGCCCGTCGCGCCGGCGTGACGGCCGCGACGGTCTCGAACGTGCTGCGCAACCGCGGCCGGGTCGGCGAAGCCACCCGCGCGCGGGTGCTCGAAGCGGTGCAGGCGCTCGGCTACCGGCCGCATCTGGCCGCGCGGGCGCTGGCTGAAGGGCGCGCGCCGACGGTCGCGCTGATGGTGTCGAGCATCGCGAACCCGTTCTATCCGGAGTTCGCGCTCGCGGTCGAGCGCGCGGTGCGGCGCAACGGGCAATTCCTGATCGTCTGCAATACGAACGAAGATCCGTTGCAGGGGCGCGCGTATCTCGACCAGATCGCCGGCACGATTTCCGAGGGGATTCTCGTGACCAACGCGAACCTGCACCTGCCGGATCTGGTCGACGTCGCGCGGCGCGGCGTGCCGGTCGTGCTGTGTCTGTGGGAGCGGCCCGATGCGCCGCCCGAAGGCTTGCCGTGCGTCGCGGTGGATTTTCGCGAGGCGGGGCGGATTGCGACGCGGCATCTGGTCGAGCTCGGGCACAAGTCCATTGGTGTGATCGTCGGCGGCTCGGCGAGCGGTGTGCAGGCGGCGCGCTACGACGGCTTCGTCGATGTGATGCGCGAAGCGGGGCTCGACGCGTCGATCGTCGCGGCCGAGCCCGATTCGATCGAAGGCGGCGTGCGTGCGGCCGGGCGGCTGCTCGACGCTCATCCCGGGCTGACCGCGCTGGTCGCGACCAACGACCTGCCCGCGATCGGCGCGCTGCATGCGGCCGCCGATCGCGGCCGGCGTGTGCCCGACGATCTGTCGATCGTCGGCATCACCGATATTCATCTGGCGAGCGATACGCGTCCTACGTTGACGACCGTCGCGATTCCGACCGCCGAGGCCGCGGGGCTCGCGGTCGAACTGCTCAACGCGTTGCGCGAGGCGGGCGGTCAGGTCGACGATGCATCGCGCGTGCGGACGGCGTCGGTGCCGCGGCTGGTGGTGCGAGGGACGACGGGGGCGGTGCGCGATGGCTTAGCGGGAGAAGGCGGCCACGCGGGGCGCGTCGCGTAGTGTCATGCTTGCCGAAGCCGAAGCCGAAGCCGAAGCCGAAGCCGAAGCCGAAGCCGAAGCCGAAGCCGAAGCCGAAGCCGAAGCCGACGGGCTAAGCCTGAGTAGAGGCCGGCCGCGGGCCGGTAGATGGAATCACACGAGTGGCTCGATCACGCCCCAAGGCGCAGATCGTCCTCGACGAGCCGCATCACGATGCGTCGGGCCGAATCGAGGTGCGCGACCGTCATCGCGCGGGCGCCACGTGCATTGCGTTCGCGGCACGCTTGCAGGATTTCCTCATGCTCGACCTGGAATGACGGCGTATCCGCGAGCAACGTCGCCTGCAGTCGCTCGTAGCGCTCGACCTGGCTGCGCAGCTCCGCGATCGCTTTCAACTGCCGCTCGTTGCCGCAGCATGAATACAGCAGCGCATGGAATTCGCGGTTCAGCTCGCCTTGCCGGCGCGGCACGTTCGATTCGCCGAGCAGCCTGTGCACGAGTTCGGCGCGCGCGAGTGTTTCGTCATCGAGCCGCTTCACGCTGCGGTAGATCGCGTCGCCTTCGAGCAGCGCGCGCATGTCGTAGATCTCCTGCACGTCGGATGCGCTCAGCATCCGCACGACCGCGCCGCGATTCCTGAAGATATCCAGCAATCCTTCGCGTTCGAGGCGCTGGATCGCCTCGCGCATCGGAATCCGGCTGATGCCGAAGCGTTCGGCGAGGTCGCGCTCGACGAGCCGCTCGCCTGCCTGCAACTCGCCGTTGATGATCATCTCCCGCAACGATGCAGCCACCGCGTCCGCCGTCGAATCGAGTCTGGCTTCCATGTTCCCGTGCTCCTCATTTTGGAATAATGGTATACCAAATGACATTCCGGTGCCACAATGACGGCCTCACGTTCCGATATCGAAGGAGAGCGAGATGGCGCATGGCGAACACAAGTACCGCGTGGCAGTGGAGTGGACCGGCAACCGGGGAACCGGCACTTCGGGGTATCGCGAATACGGCCGCGATTACGTGATCCGCGCGGGTTCGAAGCCGGACATTCCGGGCTCGTCGGACGCGGCGTTCCGCGGCGACGCGGCGCGCTGGAATCCGGAAGACTTGCTGCTCGCGTCGGCCTCGGCGTGTCACAAGCTCTGGTATCTGCATCTGTGTTCCGATGCGGGCATCCGCGTGCTGGCGTATGTGGATGACGCGGAAGGGACGATGCTCGACAGCCCCGGGCCGGGGCGCTTCACCGAAATCGTGCTGCATCCGCGCGTGACGATCCAGGCGGGCGACGATCGTGCGCTCGCCGAGCGGCTGCATCATGACGCGCATGCGAAGTGCTATGTGGCGAACTCCGTGAACTTCCCGATCCGGTGCGAGCCGGTGATCGAGGTCGCGGAAGCGTGATGCATGCCGTGAAACGGGCGGGGTTCGCTGCGTACCGGGCGTAACCGAAACGCGGGACGCGAGCGCACGCGTGTCTTTCGACAGGCGAGCAGGCTCGACGAAACCGGGCCGCGTCGCGTTACAACACGACCCCGTACACCTCCCGCGCCGCCGCCCGAATCGCATCGGCCATCACCTCGACAGCCGGCGAAGGCAGCCGGTCCGTGCGTGTGATGATCCCGAAATCGTCCATCCGGCAATCCATCTCCAGCGGCAGCACCGTGACGATCCCGTGGCGCGCGTAGTACAGCGCGACGTCCTCCGCGAGCACCGCGATCATGTCGCTCTGCTCGATCAGCTGCGTGATGAACAGCAGCGCCGCCGTCTCGACCACGTTCGCGGGCGGCGCCAGGCTCGCGCGCTGGAACACGAGTTCGAAACGATGACGCAGCACGCTGCCGGCCGGCGGCATGACCCACGCGGCGCGCTGCACGTCGGCGAGCGACAGCGGCGCCTGCGCGAGCAGCGGATGGCCCGGCCGCACGACCGCGGCGACCGGCTCGCCGGTCAGCGGCTCGTAGCGCAGGTGCAGCTTGTCGTGTTCGGCGGACAGCCGGCCGAGCACGATGTCGAGCTTGTCCTGCGCGAGGTGTTCGAGCAGCGCGTTGCTCGTGTCGATCGTCACCGACACGCGCACGTTCGCATGCGTTCCCTTGACGGCCGCGACGGCCGGCGGCACGAGCCGCAGCCCCGGCGACGTGATCGCGCCCACCGCCACGTGCCCGAGATGGCCGGCCTTCAGCGCGGCCAGCTCCTCGCGCGCCTGGTCGAGGCTGCCGAGCGCCGCGCGCGCGTGGCGGATCAGCGCGTCGCCGTACAGCGTCGGCCGCATCCCGCGCGGCAGCCGCTCGAACAACACCGCGCCGATCGATTCCTCGAGCTCGCGCAGCAGCTTCGACGCGGCCGGCTGCGTCATGCTCAGCGCGGCCGCCGCGCGGTGGATGCTGCCTTCGTCGGCGAGCGCGACGACCAGCAGGAGCTGGCGCGTCTTCAGGCGGCTGCGGTTTCCCCACGGGCTGGCTTCGGGCATCGTACGGGTTTATATCGATATCGGAATCGATATCTTAATCGCCTAAAACGTCATTAGCCAGTTATCAAAATTCTGCCTAGACTGCGCCGGTATCCCGTCACCACAGGACTGACGATGTCGGCAACGAAACCCAGGCTGCGCTCCACCCAATGGTTCGGCACCAACGACAAGAACGGCTTCATGTACCGGAGCTGGATGAAGAACCAGGGCATCCCCGATCACGAGTTCGACGGCCGGCCGATCATCGGCATCTGCAACACGTGGTCCGAACTGACGCCGTGCAACGCGCACTTCCGCAAGCTCGCGGAGCACGTGAAGCGCGGGATCTCCGAGGCGGGCGGGTTCCCGGTCGAGTTCCCGGTGTTCTCGAACGGCGAATCGAACCTGCGGCCGTCGGCGATGCTCACGCGCAACCTGGCGTCGATGGACGTCGAGGAAGCGATCCGCGGCAACCCGATCGACGCGGTCGTGCTGCTCGCCGGTTGCGACAAGACGACCCCCGCGCTGCTGATGGGCGCGGCGAGCTGCGACGTGCCGGCGATCGTCGTGTCGGGCGGGCCGATGCTGAACGGCAAGCTCGAAGGCAAGAACATCGGCTCGGGCACGGCCGTGTGGCAGCTGCATGAAGCGCTGAAGGCAGGCGAGATCGACCTGCACCACTTCCTGTCTGCCGAGGCCGGCATGTCGCGCTCGGCCGGCACCTGCAACACGATGGGCACCGCGTCGACGATGGCGTGCATGGCCGAGGCGCTCGGCGTCGCGCTGCCGCACAACGCAGCGATTCCGGCGGTCGATTCGCGCCGCTATGTGCTCGCGCACATGTCGGGCATCCGCATCGTCGAGATGGCGCTCGAAGGGCTCGTGCTGTCGAAGGTCCTGACGCGTGCCGCATTCGAGAACGCGATCCGCGCGAACGCGGCGATCGGCGGCTCGACCAACGCGGTGATCCACCTGAAGGCGATCGCGGGCCGCATCGGCGTGCCGCTCGAACTCGAGGACTGGATGCGCATCGGCCGCGACACGCCGACGATCGTCGACCTGATGCCGTCGGGGCGCTTCCTGATGGAGGAGTTCTATTACGCGGGCGGGCTGCCGGCCGTGCTGCGCCGGCTCGGCGAAGGCGGGCTGCTGCCGCACCCGGACGCGCTGACGGTCAACGGCAAGTCGCTGTGGGACAACGTGCGCGAAGCGCCGAACTACGACGACGAGGTGATCCGCCCGCTCGACCGGCCGCTGATCGCCGACGGCGGAATCTGCATCCTGCGCGGCAATCTCGCGCCGCGCGGCGCGGTGCTGAAGCCGTCGGCGGCGAGCCCCGAGCTGCTGAAGCATCGCGGCCGCGCGGTGGTGTTCGAGAATCTCGATCACTACAAGGCGACGATCAACGACGAAGCGCTCGACGTCGACGCGAGCTCGGTGCTGGTGCTGAAGAACTGCGGGCCGCGCGGTTATCCGGGGATGGCCGAGGTCGGCAACATGGGGCTACCGCCGAAGCTGCTGCGCCAGGGCGTGAAGGACATGGTGCGGATCTCGGATGCGCGGATGAGCGGCACCGCGTACGGCACGGTCGTGCTGCACGTCGCGCCGGAAGCGGCCGCGGGTGGCCCGCTGGCCGCCGTGCGCAACGGCGACTGGATCGAGCTCGACTGCGAGGCCGGCACGCTGCATCTGGACATTTCGGATGACGAACTGCAGCGGCGCCTGTCGGACGTCGATCCGACAGCGGCGCCGGGCGTGGCCGGGCAGCTCGGCAAGGGCGGCTATGCGCGGCTGTATATCGATCACGTGCTGCAGGCGGACGAGGGGTGCGACCTCGACTTCCTGGTCGGCACGCGCGGCGCGGACGTGCCGAGCCATTCGCATTGAGCGGCGCATAGCCGTGCAGGGACGCGGACCGCGGCGGGGCCTGAGGGAAACGAGTGACGCGCCGGCCGTGGTCGAGCGCGAAGCATGGGGGGCACGCACGCACTAAAGCGCTAATGCGGGCCGACCGCAAAGCATGGGGCGTACGCAAGCGCTAAAGCGCCAACGTAGGCCGACCGCAAAGCATGGGGCGTACGTAAGCGCTAAAGCGCCAACGTACGCCGACCGCGCAGCATGGGGCCCCCGTAAGCGCTAAAGCGCTAACGGTGGCCGACCGCGAAGCATGGGGCGTACGTAAGCGCTAAAGCGCCAACGTACGCCGACAGGAGACAAGATGACGACGCAGTACCCCCCCGCGCACGCCGTGGCGGACCGGTCCGATTCGCCGGCAGCCGTCGACGAACGGCAACTGACCCGCCTGCTCACGCGCAAGCTCGTGCCGTTCCTCGCGCTGATTTACGTGGTCGCCTACGTCGACCGTACCGTCGTCGGCTTCGCGAAGCTGCACATGAACGCGGCGATCGGCCTCGGCGATGCCGCATACGGACTCGGCGCCGGACTGTTCTTCATCGGCTACTTCCTGTGCGAGGTGCCGAGCAACCTCGCGGTCGGACGCTTCGGCGCGCGCGTCTGGTTCGCACGCATCCTCGCGACGTGGGGCGTGATCACGATGGCGATGGCGCTGGTACAGGGGCCGGCCAGCTTCTACGTGCTGCGCTTCCTGCTCGGCGCGGCGGAAGCCGGTCTCTATCCCGGCATCCTGTACTTCCTCACGCAATGGTTCCCGATGCGCGACCGTGCCCGCGTGATCGGCCTGCTCGTCCTTGCGCAGCCGCTTGCCGGCATCGTGACGGGCCCGCTCGCCGGTTGGCTGCTGTCGACGCACGGGCTGTTCGGCCTGTCGGACTGGCAGACGCTGTTCGTCGTCAGCGGCCTCCCGGCCGTGCTGCTCGCGTGGCCCACGCTGCGGCTGCTGCCCGAATCGCCCGCGCATGCGCGCTGGCTGAACGACGACGAGCGCCGCTGGATCGCGCGGCAGCTCGCCGCCGATCGCGACACGTATCGCCCCGATTCGCACGGCAATCCGCTCGCCGCATTGCGCGACCGCCGCGTACTGCTGCTCGCCGCGCTGTTCCTGCCGTTTCCGCTGTGCATCTACGGGCTGTCGCTGTGGCTGCCGACGATCATCCACGCGTTCGGCACCGGCGATGCGGCGACGGGGATGCTGTCCGCGGTGCCGTACCTGTTCGCGGTGGTCGGCCTGCTCGTCGTGCCGCGTCATTCGGATCGCAAGCGCGAGCGTTACTGGCACATCGTCGTCGTGTCGGCGGCCGCCGCCGTGACGATGGGCGCGAGCGCGTGGGTGCGCGAACCGGCGCTGCAGTTCCTGTTCATCTGCCTGACCGCGTTCTCGCTGTATTCGATCCAGGCCGTCGTATGGGCGCTGCCCGGCGAATTCCTCGCCGGCACGAGCGCGGCGGTCGGCATCGCCGCGATCAATTCGCTCGCGAATCTCGGCGGCTACCTGGGGCCGTACGGCATCGGCCTGATCAAGGCGTCGACCGGCAGCCTCGCGGCCGGCCTGTACTTCCTCGCGGCGACGTTGCTGTTCGCGGTGCTGATGACGTTCGTGGTGCGCGCCGCGCTGCGCGCGCCCGAGCCGGCCGCGGGCACATTCGCCGGCGAATCCTGAACCCCGTGTTTTCCGGCTGAACGCCGCTTCGACCGACGCAGGACCGAACCATGACATCGAGCAGCACGCCGCGCTATCGCGGCATCTTCCCCGTCGTCCCGACGACGTTTTCCGAGACCGGCGAGCTCGACCTCGCAAGCCAGAAGCGCGCGGTCGACTTCATGATCGACGCGGGCTCGGACGGGCTGTGCATCCTCGCGAACTTCTCCGAGCAGTTCGCGGTCACCGACGACGAACGCGACGTGCTCACGCGCACGATCCTCGAACACGTCGCCGGCCGCGTGCCGGTGATCGTCACGACGTCGCACTACGGCACGCAGGTGTGCGCGGCGCGCAGCCTGCGCGCGCAGCAACTCGGCGCGGCGATGGTGATGGCGATGCCGCCGTATCACGGCGCGACGTTCCGCGTGCCCGAAGCGCAGATCTTCGAGTTCTTCGCGCGCGTGTCGGACGCGATCGACATCCCGATCATGATCCAGGATGCGCCCGCGAGCGGCACCGCGCTGTCCGCGCCGTTCCTCGCGCGCATGGCGCGCGAGATCGAGCAGGTCGCGTACTTCAAGATCGAGACGCCGGGTGCGGCGAACAAGCTGCGCGAGCTGATCCGGCTCGGCGGCGACGCGATCGAAGGGCCGTGGGACGGCGAGGAGGCGATCACGCTGCTCGCCGACCTGCATGCCGGCGCGACCGGTGCGATGACCGGCGGCGGCTTTCCGGACGGCATCCGGCCGATCCTCGAAGCATTCCGCGAAGGGCGGCACGACGAGGCGTTCGCGCGCTATCAGACGTGGCTGCCGCTGATCAATCACGAGAACCGCCAGTCCGGGATCCTCACCGCGAAGGCGCTGATGCGCGCCGGCGGTGTGATCGCGTGCGAGCGGCCACGGCACCCGATGCCGGAACTGCACCCGGACACGCGCGCGGAGCTGCTCGCGATCGCGCGCCGGCTCGATCCGCTCGTGCTGCGCTGGGCGCACTGAGCAAGTGGCGAAGGAGAAACGCAGATGAGCGACGTGATTTCACTGGGCGTGATCGGGATCGGCAAGATCGCGCGCGACCAGCATTTGCCGGCGATCGCCGCCGAACCGGGTTTCGTGCTGACCGCGTGCGCGAGCCGTCATGCGGAAGTCGACGGCGTGCGCAACTACCAGGACCTGGGCGCGCTGCTGGCCGCCGAGCCCGAGCTCGACGCCGTGTCGCTGTGCGCGCCGCCGCAGGTGCGCTACGCGCAGGCACGTGCCGCGCTCGAGGCCGGCAAGCACGTGATGCTCGAGAAGCCGCCGGGCGCGACGCTCGGCGAAGTGGCCGCGCTGGACGCGCTCGCGCGCGAACGCGGCCTCACGCTGTTCGCGACCTGGCATTCGCGCTGCGCGAGCGCGGTGGAACCGGCGCGCGCGTGGCTCGCGACGCGCACGATCCGCGCGGTGCAGGTGCGCTGGAAGGAGGACGTGCGGCGCTGGCATCCGGGCCAGCAGTGGATCTGGGAGCCCGGCGGCCTCGGCGTGTTCGATCCCGGCATCAACGCGCTGTCGATCGTCACGCGGATCCTGCCGCGCGAGCTCGTGCTGCGCGAGGCGACGCTCTACGTGCCGAGCGACGCGCAGATGCCGATCGCGGCCGACCTCGAGTGCGCCGATACGCACGGCGTGCCCGTGCGCGCGGAATTCGACTGGCGGCACGGCCCCGTCGAGCAATGGGAGATCGCGGTCGACACGTCGGACGGCGTGCTCGCGATCAGCCGCGGCGGCGCGCAATTGTCGATTGCGGGCGAGCCGGTCGAGATCGGGCCGCAGCGCGAGTACCCCGCGCTGTATGCGCAGTTCCGCGCGCTGATCGCGCGCGGCGAAAGCGACGTCGACGTGCGGCCGTTGCGGCTCGTCGCCGACGCATTCCTGTTCGGCCGGCGCGTCGGGACCGACGCGTTCGGCCGCTGACACCGTGCCGCCGCGAGCGCGACCGCGCACGACGAAACGCGCACGACGCAAGTTGAAGACCCAAGCCAACAGACAAGGAGACACCGCATGAACCGCACGACCCACACGATCCGCCGCCACACGCTGCGCGCGCTGCTGGCCGCGCTTTGCCTCGCGCCGCTCGGGATGCAGGGCGCCGCGCACGCCGACGCGCCGCTGAAGATCGGCTTCCTGGTGAAGATGCCCGAGCAGGCATGGTTCATCAACGAGCAGAACGCGGCGTCCGCGCTCGGCCAGAAGGAGAACTTCTCGGTCGTGAAGATCGGCACGCCGGACGGCGAGAAGGTGCTCGCCGCGATCGACAATCTCGGCTCGCAAGGCGCGCAGGGCTTCGTGATCTGCGCACCCGACGTGCGCCTCGGGCCGGCGATCGCGTCGCGCGCGAAGCGCTACAACATGAAGTTCGTGACGGTCGACGACCAGCTCGTCGACTCGACCGGCAAGCCGCTGCCGAACGTGCCGCACCTCGGGATGTCGGCGACCAAGATCGGCAACCAGGTCGGCCAGGCGATCGCCGACGAGATGAAGCGGCGCGGCTGGAAGCCGGAGGAAGTCGGCGCGCTGCGCGTCACCAACTACGAGCTGCCGACCGCGAAGCTGCGCACCGACGGCGCGACGCAGGCGCTGCTCGCGAACGGCTTCCGCAAGGAAAACATCTTCGACGCGCCGCAGAAGACGACCGACGACGAAGGCGGCTTCAGCGCGGCGGCGCCCGTGCTCGCGCGCCATCCGAACATCAAGAAGTGGGTGGTCTACGCGCTGAACGAGGAAACCGTGCTCGGCGCGGTACGCGCGACCGAACAGCTGCACATCCCGGCCGCGGACGTGATCGGCGTCGGCATCAATGGCGCGGGCGAGGCGTTCGCCGAGTTCCAGAAGAAGGAGCCGACCGGCTTCTACGGAACGATCGCGGTCAGCTCGACGAATCACGGCAAGGACAGCACGCAGAACCTCGTCGACTGGATCCGCAACGGCAAGACGCCGCCGGCCGACACGCAGACGAGCGGCAAGCTGATGACGCGCGCGAACTGGCAGGCCGTGCGCGCCGAGCTCGGCATCTGAACGTGCGGGGCGACGACGCGATGACGATGCAGATGATGACGGCCAGTTCGCGCCACGACGACGTGGCCACGCCCGGCACCGCGCCGCCGCCGGCCGGCGGCGCGCTGCTCGCGCTCGACGGCATTACGGTGACGTTCCCGGGCGTGCGCGCGCTCGACGGCGTGTCGCTGTCGGTGCGCGCCGGCGAGGTGCACGGGCTGATGGGCGAGAACGGCGCGGGCAAGTCGACGCTGCTGAAGGTGCTGTCCGGCGTAAATCAGCCGCAGGCCGGCACGCTGACGCTGAACGGCGCGGTGCAGCGCTTCGCGTCGACGCGCGCCGCGCTCGAGGCCGGCATCGCGATCATCTACCAGGAGCTGCATCTGGTACCCGAGCTGACGGTCGCCGAGAACCTGATGCTCGGCCAGCTGCCGAGCCGGCTCGGCGTGGTCGACGAGCGCGCGCTTGCCGTGCGCGCGCTCGATGCGCTGGAGCGGCTCGGCGAGCACATCGACCCGGACATCCCGGTGAAGTATTTGTCGATCGGCCAGCGCCAGATGATCGAGATCGGCAAGGCGCTGATGCGCGACGCACGCGTGATCGCGTTCGACGAGCCGACGAGTTCGCTGTCCGCGCGCGAGACGACGCAGCTGTTCCGCATCATCCGTTCGCTGCGCGCCGAGGGCCGCGCGATCATCTACGTCACGCACCGGATGGAGGAAGTCGACGCGCTGTGCGATCGCGTGACGGTGTTCCGCGACGGCCGCCGGATCGAGACGTTCGAATCGGTCGCCGACCTTGATCGCGACCGGCTGATCGGCTGCATGGTCGGTCGCTCGATCGAGGACGTGTACGGCTACCGGCCGCGCACGGCCGGCGACGTGCTGATCGAGGCGAAGGGGCTCGTCGGGCCCGGCCTGTCCGAGCCGGTGTCGTTCGCCGCGCGGCGCGGCGAGATCGTCGGCTTCTTCGGGCTCGTCGGCGCGGGCCGCTCGGAGCTGATGAAGCTGCTGTACGGCGCGGCACGGCCCACGGGCGGGCATGTCGAGCTGGGCGGCAAGCGCGTGGCGTTCGCGAGCCCGCGGCACGCGGTGCGCGCCGGCATCGCGCTGTGCCCCGAGGACCGCAAGCAGGAAGGCATCGTCGCGATCGCGTCGGTGGCCGACAACCTGAACATCAGCGCGCGCCGACATTTCAGCCCGGCGCGCGTGCTGCTCGACGCGCGGCGCGAACGCGAGCTGGCGCAGCAATACATCGAGCGGCTCGCGATCAAGACCCGCGACGGCGAGACGCCGATCGGCGCGCTGTCGGGCGGCAACCAGCAGAAGGTCGTGCTCGCGCGCTGGCTGGCCGAGCGCATCGACGTGTTCCTGATGGACGAGCCGACGCGCGGCATCGACGTCGGCGCGCGCGCGGAAATCTACAACCTGTTCTACGAACTCGCGGAAGCGGGCCGCACGGTGATCATCGTGTCGAGCGATCTGGCCGAGGTGATCGGCGTGGCGGACCGCGTCATCGTGATGAAGGAAGGACGGATCGCGGGCGAGGTCGCGAAGGCGCAGGCGACACCCGACGCGCTGATCAAGCTCGCGCTGCCGCGCTAGCGGCCTGCAGTCAACCGGAAAGCAAACGTTATGAGCCAGGCAATGCAACCCCAACGCACTTCCCCGTCCCCCGATGCCGCAGCCGCGCCCGCGCGGGCGCGCGGCGGCGTGTGGCAACTGATCAACCGCTCCGGCATCGTGATGGTGTTTCTCGTGCTGTTCGCGACGCTGTCGCTGACCGTGCCGGACTTCCTCACGCCGCGCAACATCCAGGGCCTGCTCCTGTCGGTCACGCTGATCGGCTCGATCGCGGTGACGATGATGTTCGTGCTCGCGCTCGGCGAAGTCGACCTGTCGGTCGCGTCGATCGTCGCGTTCTCGGGCGTCGTCGCGTCGACGCTGATCACCGCGACGCACAGCGTCGTGCTCGGCATCGCCGCCGGCGTGCTCGCGGGCGGTGCGGTCGGGCTCGTGAACGGCGTGCTGATCGCGCGCTGGCGGATCAACTCTCTGATCGTCACGCTCGCGATGATGGAAGTCGTGCGCGGGCTCGCGTTCATCACGTCGAACGGCGACGCGGTGATGATCTCCGAGGAGCGCTTCTTCGATCTCGGCGGCGGCTCGTTCCTCGGCATCTCGTATCCGATCTGGAGCAACATCGTCGGCTTCGTCGTGTTCGGCTTCCTGTTGCGCAAGACCGTGTTCGGCAAGAACGTGCTGGCGGTCGGCGGCAACGGCGAGGCCGCGCTGCTCGCGGGGCTGCCGGTGATGCGCATCAAGATCGCGGTGTTCGTGCTGCAGGGCCTCGTGACCGGCTTCGCCGGCGTGATGCTCGCGTCGCGGATGAGCCTCGGCGACCCGAAGACGTCGGTCGGTCTCGAACTCGGCGTGATCTCCGCGTGCGTGCTCGGCGGCGTGTCGCTGACGGGCGGCGTCGCGACGATCTCCGGCGTGCTGGTCGGCGTGCTGATCATGGGCTCCGTGCAGGACGCGATGAGCCTCCTGAACGTGCCGACCTTTTACCAATATCTGATACGCGGCGGAATTCTGTTGCTCGCGGTGCTGTTCGACCAGTATCGTCGCAACCAGCGGCGCGCGATGAAGATCTGACCCTGACGAACGCGCGGCCGCCTGCGAATGCGAAAGACATCGGGAGACGGCATGCAACAGACTCATCCGGGCACGGCGGCGGCGCTGCTGGTCGACAGCCGCAACACGCTCGGCGAAGGCGCGACGTGGTGCGACGCGACGCACGCGCTGTACTGGACGGACATCGAAGGCGCGCGGCTGTGGCGCTGCCGCGCGGACGGCTCGGACCTCGCACAGTGGCCGATGCCCGAACGGCTCGCGTGCTTCGCGCTCACGCATGATCCCGACGTGCTGCTGGTCGGGCTTGCGACGCATCTCGCGTTCTTCGATCTGCGCAGCGGCGAATTCACGCGGATCGTCGACGTCGAATCCGACCTGCCGACGCGGCTGAACGACGGCCGCTGCGATCCGTTCGGCGCGTTCGTGTTCGGGATGAAGGACGAAGGCGGCGATCCGCCGCGCGCGGTCGGCGGCTTCTACCGGCTCAATCCGGACCTCACGCTCGAACGGCTTGCATTGCCGGCGGCCGCGATCGCGAACAGCATCGCGTTCTCGCCGGACGGCGCGAAGATGCATTTCTGCGATTCGATGGTGCGCGAGATTCTCGTCTGCGATTACCGCGCGGGCGGCGACGTGGCCAACGTGCGGCCGTTCGCGCGACTGACCGATGCAGACGGCGACCCGGACGGCTCGACGATGGATCGCGACGGCGGGCTGTGGAACGCGCAGTGGGGCGGCCGGCGGGTGGTGCGTTATGGGCCCGATGGCGTCGAGACGGATCGCGTGGCCGTGCCGACCGCGCAGCCCAGCTGCGTCGCAATCGACGGTGAAGGCCGCTTGTACGTGACGAGCGCGCGTGTCGGGTTGAGCGACGACGCGCTGGCGAGCGATGCCGATGCCGGCGGCGTGTTCGTCGCCCGGACGCGCTACGCGGGGTTGCCGACCGCGCGATTCGCGGGCAAGCCCGCGAACTGAGCGCGCCGGTGCGGGCGGCAGCGCGGTCGGTCGCGCCGCCGCGCGCTGCCGGCGCCGTCACGGCCGGACGGGTCACGACTGCTGCGCGGCCTGCAGCCCCAGCAACGCGACTGCGTTGTCTTTCAGAATCAGCGAATGCACGTCGGGCCGGAACCCGGCACCCTGAAAATCCTCGAGCCAGCGGTCCGGCCGGATCAGCGGAAAATCGGACGCGAACAGCACCTTGTGCCTGAGCAGCGTGCTCGCGTATTTCACCAGCTCCGGCGAGAAGTACTTCGGCGACCATCCCGACAGGTCGATGTAGACGTTCGGCTTGTGCAGCGCGATCGACAGCGCCTGCTCCTGCCACGGCCATGAAGGGTGCGCGATCACGATCTTCATGTCCGGGAAGTCGGCCGCGACGTCGTCGAGGTGAATCGGTTCGGAATACTTCAGACGCAGCCCGCCGCCGCCGCGCATCCCCGATCCCATCCCCGAATGCCCGCTGTGGAATACGGCCGGCAACCCGTATTCCGCGATCACCTCGTAGATCGGATATGCGAGCCTGTCGTTCGGGAAGCATCCCTGCATCGTCGGGTGGAACTTGAAGCCCTTCACGCCATGCTCGTCGATCAGGCGGCGCGCCTCGCGCGCGCCGAAGCGGCCCTTGTGCGGGTCGATGCTCGCGAACGCGATCATCACGTCGGCGTTGTCCTGCGCGAATTGCGCGATTTCCTCGTTCGGAATGCGCCGCCGGCCGATGTTCGTCTCGCAGTCGACGGTGAACATCACGAAGCCGATCCGGCGCTCGCGGTAATACGCGATCGTCTCCGGAATGGTCGGCCGACGGCCCTGCTTCAGCACGGTGCCGAAGTACTTGTCGGCCGCGTCGTCGAATGCCTTCGCGAACAGGTCCGGCGGCTGGCAGCACGACACTTCGGCGTGCACGTGCGTGTCGATGGCGATCAGGTTGTCGATATCCAAGCGTGTCTCCTCATGTCGTGATTCGTCGGCCGGCACGGCGCGAAATCGGCTGTCCGGGCCCGTTTAGGGGTTTGTCCGGAGCCGCTTCCATTCTACTTTACATATCAGGTTACCTGATAGTAAATTGGTCGCGAGTCGCACAGGGCGGCATCGTCATTGGAGAACGAAAATGGGTTACGAAGGGCGCTGGAAAACGGTGAAGGTCGAGGTCGAGGGCGGGATCGCATGGGTGACGCTGAACCGTCCGGACAAGCGCAACGCGATGAGCCCGACGCTGAACGCGGAGATGATCGACGTGCTGGAGGCGATCGAACTCGATGCCGAGGCGCAGGTGCTCGTGCTGACCGGCGAGGGCGACGCCTGGACGGCCGGGATGGACCTGAAGGAGTATTTCCGCGAAGTCGACGCGGGCCCGGAAATCCTGCAGGAAAAGATTCGCCGCGACGCGAGCCGCTGGCAGTGGCAATTGCTGCGCATGTATGCGAAGCCGACGATCGCGATGGTCAACGGCTGGTG
Source organism: Burkholderia sp. Bp9090 (assembly GCF_003857985.1). Taxonomy (NCBI): domain Bacteria; kingdom Pseudomonadati; phylum Pseudomonadota; class Betaproteobacteria; order Burkholderiales; family Burkholderiaceae; genus Burkholderia; species Burkholderia sp. Bp9090. The sequence goes on along the minus strand of NZ_QTPV01000005.1, from coordinate 212,953 downwards.
CTTCGGCGGCGGCTTCTCGCCGCTCGTCGCGTGCGACCTCGCGATCGCGGCCGACGAAGCTGTGTTCGGCCTGTCGGAAATCAACTGGGGCATCCCGCCGGGCAACCTCGTCAGCAAGGCGATGGCCGACACCGTGGGACATCGCCAGGCGCTCTACTACATCATGACCGGCGACACCTTCACCGGCCCGCAGGCCGCGCAGATGGGGCTCGTCAACAAGAGCGTGCCGCGCGCGCAGCTGCGCGACGAGGTGCGCGCGCTGGCCGCGAAGCTGCTCGACAAGAACCCGGTCGTGATCCGTAACGCGAAGCACGGCTTCAAGCGTTGCCGCGAACTGACCTGGGAGCAGAACGAGGACTACCTGTACGCGAAGCTCGACCAGGCGAACTACCGCGATCCGGAAGGCGGGCGCGAGCAGGGCCTCAAGCAGTTCCTCGACGACAAGAGCATCAAGCCGGGCCTGCAGGCGTACAAGCGCTGACGCGCGCCGCCGCACGCAACCGGATCCGAGTGGAGACACGGAAATGCACGAAGTGAGTTTGTTGATCGACGGCGTGTCGCGCGGCGCGTCGGACGGCGGGACCTTCGACCGGATCGATCCGGCGACGGGACAGGTGGCGTCGCGCGCCGCCGCGGCGACGCTTGCCGACGCGGACGCAGCGGTCGCGGCAGCGGCGCGCGCATTCCCCGCGTGGGCCGCGCTCGCGCCGACCGAGCGCCGTCGGCGGCTGCTCGCGGCGGCCGACCGGATGGACGCGCGCGCGGGCGAATTCATCGAAACCGGCCGCGCGGAAACCGGTGCGATGGCGAACTGGTACGGCTTCAACGTGATGCTCGCGGCGAACATGCTGCGCGAGGCGGCCGCGATGACCACGCAGATCGACGGCGCGGTGATCCCGTCGGACGTGCCCGGCAGCCTCGCGATGGCCGTGCGCCAGCCGTGCGGTGTCGTGCTCGGGATCGCGCCGTGGAATGCGCCGGTGATTCTCGCGACCCGTGCGCTCGCGATGCCGCTCGCATGCGGCAACACGGTGGTGCTGAAGGCGTCCGAGGGTTGCCCGGGCGTGCACCGGCTGATCGGCAGCGTGCTGCACGACGCAGGGCTCGGCGACGGCGTGGTCAACGTGATCACGCATGCGCCGCAGAATGCGCCGGCGATCGTCGAGCGGCTGATCGCGAACCCGGCGGTGCGCCGCGTGAACTTCACCGGTTCGACACGCGTCGGCCGCATCGTCGCGACGCTCGCCGCGCAGCACCTGAAGCCGGCGCTGCTTGAACTCGGCGGCAAGGCGCCGGTGCTCGTGCTCGACGACGCCGATCTCGACGCGGCGGTCGAGGCAGTCGCATTCGGCGCGTTCTTCAACCAGGGGCAAATCTGCATGTCGACCGAGCGCGTGATCGTCGATCGCAAGGTCGCCGATGCGTTCGTCGAACGGCTCGTCGCGAAGGCACGCACGCTGAAGGCCGGCAACCCGGCCGCGCCGGGTGCCGTGCTGGGCACGCTCGAAAGCGCGGCCGCCGCGCAGCGGATCGCGGCGATGGTGGACGACGCGCGCGAGCACGGCGCCGCGCTGCCGCTCGGCTGTGAAGTCAGCGGCGCGGTGATGCAGCCGACGATCGTCGACGGTGTCACGCGCGACATGCAGCTGTATGCGGACGAATCGTTCGGGCCGGTGGTGACCGTGCAGCGCGTCGACGGCGACGCCGCCGCGCTCGCGGCCGCGAACGACAGCGAGTACGGGCTGTCGGCGGCGGTGTTCAGCCGCGATATCGCGCGCGCGATGCAGGTCGCGAAGCAGATCGAATCGGGCATCTGCCACATCAACGGGCCGACGGTGCACGACGAGGCGCAGATGCCGTTCGGCGGCGTGAAGGCAAGCGGCTACGGCCGGTTCGGCAGCAAGGCGTCGATCGCCGAGTTTACCGACCTGCGCTGGATCACGGTCCAGACCACGCCGCGTCACTACCCGATCTGAGCAGTCCCGGGCGCCGCGGCGCCCCAGTTAAGACAACGACACAATGAAGTCTCCGCCCGGCGCGCGCACGCGCGCGGGGCGGAACCGACCGGAGACAGAACTTGGATGCGGATCCGACCCAACTGCGCGACGCGGCTGCCGCACAGCGCGTTCCCGCCGGCTATCGCCCCGTGGCGATCGGCACGGCGCCGCCGGAGATCGTGCAACGTGACGGCTGCTGGACCTTGCGCGCGACGACCCCGCTCGGCGCGTACCCGCACCGGCTGACCGACCGGCTCGCGAGCGGCGCGCGCGCGCATCCGGACCGCTGGCTGGTCGCGCGGCGCGGGCCCGACGGTACGTGGATCGGCATCACGTATGCGCAGATGCTCGAGCGCGCCCGCGCGATCGGCCAGGCGCTGCTCGATCGCGGGCTGTCGGCCGAGCGGCCCGTCGCGATCCTGTCGGGCAACGACCTCGAACATCTGCAGCTCGCGTTCGGCGCGATGTGGGCCGGCATTCCGCATGCGCCGCTGTCGCCCGCGTATTCGCTCGTGTCGAGCGATTACGGCAAGCTGCGCCACGCGCTCGCCCTGCTCACGCCGGGGCTGGTCTTCGCGTCGGACGGCGCGGCGTTTCGTGCCGCGCTCGACGCGTCGGTGCCGCCTGATGTCGAGCGCGTGGTCGTGTCGGCACCCGACGGGATGGACGGCGTCACGCGTTTCTCGTCGCTGCTCGACACGACACCGGGCAGCGTCGATGCCGCGCACGATGCGATCACCGGCGACACGATTGCGAAATTCCTGTTCACGTCGGGATCGACACGGCTGCCCAAGGCGGTGCCGACCACGCACCGGATGCTGTGCAGCAACCAGCAGATGCTGCTCGAGACGTTTCCGCAGTTCGGTCTGGAGCCGCCGGTGCTGGTCGACTGGCTGCCGTGGAATCACACGTTCGGCGGCAGCCATAACGTCGGCATCGCGCTGTACAACGGCGGCACGCTGTACATCGACGACGGCAAGCCGGTCGCCGGCAAGTTCGGCGAGACGCTGCGCAACCTGCGCGAGATCGCGCCCACCGTGTATTTCAACGTGCCGAAGGGCTGGGAAGAGCTGACCGCGGCGCTCGAAACGGATGCCGCGCTGCGCGAAACCTTCTTCTCGCGCGTGAGGATGTATTTCTTCGCGGGCGCCGGACTGTCGCAGGCCGCGTGGGACCGGCTCGAGCGCGTGACGCTCGCGCACTGCGGCGAGCGCATCCGGATCATGGCGGGCCTCGGGATGACCGAGGCCGCGCCATCGTGCATGTTCACCACCGGGCCGGTGTCGGGGGCCGGCTACATCGGCCTGCCCGCGCCCGGCTGCGACGCGAAGCTGGTGCCGGTCGACGGCAAGCTCGAGGCGCGCTTTCGCGGGCCGAACGTGATGGCCGGTTATTGGCGCGCGAGCGGCGACGACGCGCGCGAGGTATTCGACGAGGAGGGCTACTACCGCAGCGGCGATGCAGTGCGTTTCGTCGATCCCGCGCGGCCGGAGATCGGCTTGATGTTCGACGGGCGCATCGCGGAGGATTTCAAGCTATCGTCCGGCACCTTCGTGAGCGTCGGGCCCATGCGCGCGCGGATCGTATCGAACGGCGCGCCGTACGTGCAGGACGCGGTCGTCACGGGGATGAACCGCGACGACGTCGGCGTGATGATCTTCCCGCGCGTCGACGATTGCCGTCGCCTGGCCGGCGTGGCACCGGATGCCGACGTGCGCACCGTCCTGGAGGCGCCCGCGGTGCGGGCGTTCTTCGCGGACCTGCTCGAGCGCCTGAACCGCGATGCGACCGGCAGCGCGACGTTCGTCACGCGGCTGTGCGTGCTCGATACGCCGCCTTCGCTCGATCTCGGCGAAGTCACCGACAAGGGCTCGATCAACCAGCGCGCGGTGCTCATGCACCGTGCGGCAGTGGTCGACGCGATGTACGAACCGGGCGCGGCCGACACGGGCGTGATCGTCGCCGGCACGGCGCGCCGGGCATGAGGTGCGCGCGATGAGCAACGCGTATTGCGCGCCATTGCGCGACATGCTGTTCGTGATCGGCGAATGGCTCGATGCGCCGGCGCTGTGGCGCCGCGTGCCCGACTGGGCGGAGCTCGACCTGTCGACTGCCGGGCAAGTGCTCGACGAAGCCGCCCGCTTCGTGGTCGAACGCATCGCGCCGCTCGATTCGACCGGCGATCTCGAGGGCTGCCGGTTCGACGGTGCCGGAGTGACGATGCCGGCGGGCTTTCGCGACGCGTACCGCGACTACGTCGACGCCGGCTGGCCGACGCTGGCGCTCGACGCCGATTGCGGCGGCCAGGGGCTGCCGCATCTGCTCGACGTCGCGCTGCAGGAGATGCTCGCGGGGGCGAACCACGCGTGGCTGATGTCGCCGGGGCTCACGCACGGCGCGGTGGCGTGCCTGCGCGCGCACGGCGGCGAGCGCCTGAAGCGCGACGTGCTGCCGAAGATCGCGAGCGGCGAGTGGCTGACGACGATGTGCATCACCGAGCCACAGGCGGGCAGCGATCTCGGCCTGCTGCGCACGCAGGCAGTGCCGGACCCGGCCGCCGACGGCTACCGAATCAGCGGCAGCAAGCTGTTCATCACCGGCGGCGAGCACGACCTGACCGACAATATCGTGCACCTCGTGCTCGCGCGGCTGCCCGATGCGCCGGCGGGAACGAAGGGGCTGTCGCTGTTCGTCGTGCCGAAGTGGCTCGACGCGCCGGGCGGCCGTGTGCGCAACGGCGTCTGGTGCGACGGCATCGAGAAGAAGATGGGGCTGAAGGCAAGCCCGACCTGCACGATGCGTTTCGACGCGGCCGCGGGCTGGCTCGTCGGCGAGCCGCATCGCGGGCTCGCATCGATGTTCGTGATGATGAACGCGGCGCGCCTGCAGGTCGCCATGCAGGGTGTCGGGCATGCGCAGAGCGCGTGGCAGGCCGCGTCGGCCTATGCGCGCGAACGCGTGCAGGGCAGGGCGGCGCCGATCGCGCAACATGCCGCGATCCGCCGCATCCTGCTCGATGCGCAGGCGATCGTCGAAGGCGAGCGCGCGATCGGCTACTGGATCGCGCACTGGCTCGACGTCGCCGCGCACGATCCGCAGCCGCCGGCACGGCTCGCGGCGTCGCGGCTGGCATCGTTGCTCACTCCGATTGCCAAGGCGTTCTTCACCGCGAACGGCTTCGCGGCCGCGTCGAACGCGCTGCAGGTATTCGGCGGCTACGGCTACGTTCACGAATACGGGATCGAACAGACGGTGCGCGATTGCCGCGTGTCGATGCTGTACGAAGGGACCAACGAGATCCAGGCGATCGATCTGCTGGTGCGCAAGGTGCTGGGGGATCGCGGCGAGGCGCTGCATGCGCTGCTCGAGTTGATTCGCGCGGAAGCCGCGCAGAGCGTCCAGGCGGCGGACGAGCGGGCGAGGGACGCCGGGGCGCGCGTCGCCACGCTGTGCGCGGAGCTCGAGCGCGTGACGGCCGGCGTGATCCGCGCGAGCGAGCACGATCCGGATCTGCCCTACCGGGTCGCGGACGACTATCTCGCGCTGGTCGGCTGGCTGCTGCTCGCGTTCGCGTGGGCGCGCACGCTGCGCATCGTCGGCGATGCGCCGGGAGACGATTCGTTCCGTGCGGGCAAGCGCGCGGTCGGCACCTACTTCTTCGACTATCCGCTCGCGGCATTCGCACACCGGCTCGCGCTGGTGGACGCGGGCTGCCGCGCGGCGTTGCCGGCTGCCGCGGCATAAGGTTCGTCCGAGCCGGGCGTGGACGGCCCGGGGCGGCTCGCGGCCGGCACGAGCCGCCGTGCGGGCCGATATACGGACCGCGTGAGGTAAGATGGCCCGCGATCCTCCTTCCGACACGTTCATGAGCTCGACACCCGTCAAACCGGCCGGCACGAAACGCACGGCCCGCGCCAGCGAAGCCAGGCCGCGCATGCGTTCGCAGCAGCGGCTTACCTACCTGATCGGCAATCTCGACCGGCTGCTGCGCCGCCAGATGAGCGATGCGCTCGCGCCGCTCGGTGTGACGCTCGCGCAGTACACGGCGCTGTCGGTGCTCGAGGCGCGCGGCGCGCTGTCCAATGCGCAACTCGCGGTGCGCTCGTTCATCACGCCGCAATCCGCGAACGAAGTGATGGTTGCGATGGCCGCCCGCGGCTTCGTGACGCGCGAGGCCGATCCCAGCCATGGCCGCGTGATCCTGCTGCGTCTGACCGACGAGGGCTCGGCAATCCTGCGCGAATGCGAGCAGGTGCTGCGGCCGCTCGAACGCCGGATGCTCGGCGACGACGTGAGCGCCGACGACGTCGCGCAGGTTCACCGCACGCTCGAACTGTTCGTGCGCAACCTGCGCGACTGAGCACGCCGCCGCGTCTTTCGTTCCGGTTCCGCCGGCCGCGCCGGGCCACGCCGCAGCGTGGCCCGGGTTGCGAACGGGTTGCGGGTTAACACCGCGCTCGCGACACTTGAAATATCAGGTTACCTGTTATTAAATCATCCCGTCCCTCGACGGGATTTTCTTTCGGGTTCTTAATCAGGTTACCTGATAAATTGACGAGACCCGATCACGATAAAGCAAGGACACCGCGCATGCGTTCCGCGTATGCCGCGCGAGTCACGGTTAGGAGACGACATGGACACTTCCGTTGCCGCAAGGCCGGCCGTCGCGACGACGCTCGGCCTGTGTTTCGCGATCGCATTGCTCGAGGGGCTCGACCTGCAGTCGGTCGGCGTCGCGGCACCGCGCATGGCCCACGAATTCGGGCTCTCGGTTTCACAGATGGGGCTCGCGTTCAGCGCGGGCACGTTCGGCCTGCTGCCGGGCGCGATGCTCGGCGGCTGGCTGGCCGACCGGGTTGGCCGCAAGCACGTGCTGATCGCGTCGGTCTGCCTGTTCGGGCTGCTGTCGATCGCGACCGCGCAGGTGTCGAGCTTCGCGATGCTGGTCGCCGTTCGTGCGCTGACCGGCCTCGGCCTTGGCGGCGCGATGCCGAACCTCATTGCATTGTCGTCGGAAGCGGTCGACGCACGCTCGCGCAGCAGCGCGGTGGCCGTGATGTACTGCGGGATTCCGTTCGGCGGCGTGATCGCGTCGCTGATCGGCGTGCTGCTCGCGGGCGACACCGAATGGCGGCACATTTTCTATGTCGGGGGTGTCGGCCCGCTGCTGCTCGCGCCGCTGCTGCTCGCACTGCTGCCCGAATCGCGTGCGTTCCTCGACGTCAGCGCATCGGGCGCGGCGCGCCCCAGCGTCGGACAGACGCTGTTCGGCGGCTCGCGCACCGGCACGACACTGGCGTTGTGGCTCAGCTACTTCTGCACGCTGATCGTGCTGTATTTCCTGCTGAACTGGCTGCCGTCGCTGATGGCCGCGAAGGGGCTCGCTCGCAGCCAGGCCGGTATCGTGCAGATCTTCTTCAACATCGGCAGCGGCCTCGGCGTGCTCGGCATCGGCATGTCGATGGACCGCTTGCGTCCATCGCGCGTGGTCGGTGGCATGTACGCGGGGATCGTGCTGTCGCTTGCCGCGCTGGCGATCGCACCTGGACTCCTGTGGCTGTCCGCCGCCGCGTTCGCGGCCGGGATGTTCGTCGTCGGCGGCCAGTCGGTGCTGTATGCGCTGGCCGCGATCTATTACCCGACCGCGATGCGCGGCACCGGCGTCGGCTCCGCCGTTGCCGTCGGCCGCCTCGGCTCGGTGGTCGGGCCGCTCGCCGCCGCCGAACTGCTCGCAATGGGCCGCAGCGCGTCGGTCGTGATCGGCGCGAGCATTCCCGTCACGCTCGTCGCCGCCGTCGCTGCGCTGGTGCTGATCCGGCGCCCGCAGGCGCACGACTGATTTCTTCCCATTTCAACCACGAGCGCCGGTAGAGCGCGATTACGACACAGGTCTGGAGACGAACACCATGAAGCACACCAAAGCCTTGCTGGCGGCCGGCGCATGCGCGCTCGCCGCGACCGGCGCGCACGCGCAGTCGAGCGTGACGCTGTACGGGATCATCGATACGGGAGTCGAGTTCGTGTCGCACGCGAACGCGGCCGGCGACCACGTCGTGCGCATGCCGGGCGTGACGGGCGAGCTGCCGTCGCGCTGGGGCCTGCGCGGCACCGAGGATCTCGGCGGCGGCTACCAGGCGGTATTCACGCTCGAAAGCGGCTTCAACGTGCGCGGCGGCGATCTCGGCCAGGGCGGCCGGCTGTTCGGGCGGCAGGCGTTCGTCGGGCTGAAGAGCGGCTTCGGCACGCTCGCGTTCGGCCGCCAGTACACGATGACCTATCTCGCGCTGCAGGGCGCGGACATCATCGGCCCCGACATCTACGGGCTCGGCTCGTTCGACGCATACGTGCCTAACGGCCGCGCCGACAACGCGGTGACCTACGTCGGCACCTATCGCGGCGTGACGCTCGGCGCCGCGTATTCGTTCGGCCGCGACGGCGCGGGCACCGGCAACTCGCCGGGGCAGGGCACCTGCGCGGGGCAGGTGCCGGGCGATGCCGTCCAGTGCCGCAACTGGTCGGTGATGCTCAAGTACGACAGCGCGTATTTCGGTGCGGCGGCGTCGTACGAGGAGCAGCGCGGCGGCACCGGCGCGGCCGCGAACTTCTTCGACGGCGTCGCGCCGGTCGCCTTTACCAGCAGCGGCGGCAAGGACGCGCGCACGCACGTGAGCGCGTATGCGCAGGCGGCGGGCGCGCGGATCGGCGCGGGCTGGATCGGGCGGCGCGTGTCGACCGGTTCGCCGGCCGCGCCGGGCGCGCATTCGGACCTGTTCTTCCTTGGCGCGTCGTATGCGGTGAAGCCCGATTTCGTCGTCGACGGCGAAGGCTACCGGATCGTCAACAGCGCGCACGACACGCGCGCGACGATGGCCACGCTGCGCGCGACCTATCTGCTGAGCAAGCGCACGGCCGTCTACGCACAGTCGTCGTATCTGTGGAACAGCGCGCATGCACGCTACGCGGTCAGCGGCGGCGGGCCCGGCACGACGCCCGGCGCAGGGATGGGGCAGCTCGGCGCGATGGTCGGCGTGCGGCACATGTTCTGATCCGGCAGCCAGACGAACGGGAGCTATCTTGAACAGGAAATCTGCATTCCTCTGTATTGCGCCGCTGTCCGCGGCGGCCATGCTCGCCGGCTGCGGCGGCGACGATTCGGTCAGCGCCACGCCGACGCACCTGAGCGCCGCGACGCCGGCCGCGATGGCGCAGACGTGCGACGCGCTCGCCGCGAAGCTCGCGTATGCGAACACGTCGTTCACGTCGGTGACGACCGCGCCCGCCGGCGCGCTGACGGTGGCCGGCAAGCCGATCGCCGAGCACTGCGTGATCGACGGGAAGATGAACGAGCGCGTGAGCGCGGTGGACGGCAAGACCTATGCGATCGGCTTCGAGATGCGCTTGCCGAAAGCGTGGAACGGCCGCTTCTTCTACCAGGCGAACGGCGGGCTCGACGGCAACGTCGTGACCGCGACCGGCGAAATCGGCGGCGGCGGCCCGCTGACCGACGCGCTGAACCAGGGCTTTGCGGTGATCAGCTCGGATTCCGGGCACAGCGCCGCGCAGAACCCGCTGTTCGGCCTCGATCCGCAGGCGCGCATCGATTACGGCTACGGCGCGGTCGACGCGCTCACGCCGATGGCGAAGCAGGTGATCCGGCTCGCATACGGGAAGACGCCCGACCGCAGCTATTTCGGTGGCTGCTCGAACGGCGGCCGGCACGCGATGGTCACGGCCGTGCGCAACGCGGGCGACTACGACGGGATCATCGCGGGCGATCCGGGCTTCCATCTGCCGAAGGCGGCGATCGGCGAGATGTACGGCGCGCAGCAGTTCGCGAAGATCGCATCGGCGACGGGCTCGAACGGGCTGCCCGACATCCGCAGCGGCTTCACCGATGCGGAGCGCCGGTTCGTCGGCGCGAAGATTCTCGACAAGTGCGATGCGCTCGATGGCGTGGCCGACGGGATGGTGCAGGACGTCGCCGCGTGCCAGGCGCATTTCAGCGTCGAGACGGACATCCCGACCTGCGCGAACGGCACGCGCACCGGCGCGTGCCTCACGACCGCGCAGAAGAGCGCGCTCGAGAACGTGTTCGCGGGCGCGCGCAACAGCGCGGGCACGGCGCTCTATGCGAGCTTTCCGTACGATCCGGGCATGGCCAGCGGCGGCTGGGCCGCGTGGAAGCAGTCGAATTCGGTCACGCTCGACCCGGCCGCGATGGCATTCACGTTCATGACGCCGCCGAAAACCGCCGCGACGCTCGCGAATCTCACCGGCTTCGCGCTCGGCTTCGACATGGACAACGACGCGCCGGCGATCTTCGCGACGAACGGCGTGTACACGCAATCGTCGTGGTCGTTCATGACGCCGCCTGACGAGACCAACCTGTCCGCGCTGAAATCGCGCGGCGCGAAGCTGCTCGTCTATCACGGCACCGGTGACCCGGTGTTCTCGTTCAACGACACGAGCGACTGGTACGGGCGGCTCGCGCAGGCGAACGGCGGCGACGCGTCGGGCTTCGCGCGCTTCTATCCGGTGCCGGGCATGAACCACTGCTCGGGCGGGCCAGCGGCCGACCAGTTCGACATGCTGACGCCGCTCGTCGCGTGGGTCGAGCAGGGGCAGGCGCCCGCGGCGATCGTCGCCACGGCGCGCGACACGACGAACGCGGTGCCGAACGCGGACGTGCCGACGTCGTGGGGCGCGGGACGCACGCGGCCGTTGTGCCCGTATCCGCAGGTCGCGCGCTACAACGGCTCGGGCGACGTGAATTCGGCGGCGAGCTTCAGTTGTCGATGATGTAGGGAAGGGGGATGTACCGACGCGCGGAAGCTTCGGTACATTCGCCGCCGTTCGGCGGCGGATGGCGCGAGCGTGCCGGTCCGTCCGGATGGAAACGGCGGTGCGCCGCGCATGACGATCGAGTTTGCCGCCCGACGCGGCATCCGGGGATACACTGTGGCGCTTTCGCGTCGGCGAGACACGTCCCGGCCGACGTGCGCCGCCAGCTATCCTTCCTCCGATTCGACCATGCAAACCGTAGCGGTACTCGACTTCGAAACAACCGGGCTTTCTCCGAACATGGGCGACAGGGCGACCGAGATCGCCGTGATCCTGCTGCGCGACGGCCAGATCGTCGACCGCTACCAGAGCCTCATGAACGCCGGCCGCCGCATTCCGTCCGACGTCGTCGCGCTCACGGGGATCACGAACGACATGATCGCGTCGGCGCCGCCGGTGGCGAAGGTCATGAAGGAAGCCGCCGCGTTCGTCGGCAGCCATCCCGTCGTCGCGCACAACGCCGGCTTCGACAAGCGGTTCTGGCAGGCCGAACTCGCGATGCTCGGGATGGCGGCCGAGCATGCGTTCGCATGCACGATGCTCGTCGCGCGGCGCCTCTACCCGCACGCGCAAAGTCACCGGCTGTCGAACCTCGCGACCATGCTGCGCTTGCCGCAGACGGGCCGTGCCCACCGCGCGATGGTCGACGCGGAGATCGCGAGCCATCTGTGGTGCCGGATGCAGCGCGACATCGGCGAGACTTACGGGTTGCGGCAGGTCGATCACGGGCTGATGTCGCGATTGCAGACGACGAGCAAGGCGAAGGTCGCGACGTTTTTCGGTTCATTGGCTGCCGACAGGCGCTGACGTTCGAGCGTCACTCGCCGGGATCCATCGGCACCTCGAGCCCGACCTTCACGCGGCTCATGCTCACGAGCGTCTTGAAGCGCTTCACGTTGTTGTTCGCGAAGAACAGCTCGCGCGTGAGCGCGTTGTACTGATCCATGTTGCGCACGGCGAGGATCAGCACGAAATCCCATTCCCCGGTCACGTAGTAGCACTGCTGGATCTGCGGGCAGCGCTCGAAGGTCCGCTTCATCGCGTCGAGCTGGTCGATCTGCTCGCGCTCGACCTCGACGTTCACGACGATCGTCAGCGGATGATCGACCTTCTCCGGCGCGACGACCGCCGTGTAGCGCACGATCACGCCGTCTTCCGCGAGCCGCCGCAGGCGGCGGTTCACGGCGGCGGTCGACAGGTTCACGCGGGCGCCGAGTTCGGTCTGCGGCGTGTTCGCGTCGCGCTGGACTTCCATCAGCAGCTTGCGATCGAACGCATCGAGTGGAGTGGGCATGATGGTGCGGCAGCCTCGAAAGAATGAGAAATTTTTGCGTCCGGAGCGCCGATTTGGCGATTTTATTGACCGGGATGCGCAATATTATTTTTCGGACCGACGGCGTGCGCAACCCGTATGCGCCCGCACCGCATTCACCGCCGGGCCGCCCGCGCGGCCCATTTCCGGAGCCCTTCCAGCCATGCTGATCGCCAATCCCCGCGCGTCGCGCACCGACTATCCCGACACGCTGCGCCGCATCATGAACATCGCCGCGGCCGACGAGAGCGGCGCGTGGCTCGCGCACTGGCCGCTCGTCGGCGCGGCTCGCACGCCGTTGCGCGCGCTGCCCGATCTGGCCGCGCGGCTCGGCGTCGCGAGCGTCAGCGTGAAGGACGAAGCGTGCCGTTCGCCGCTCGGCAGCTTCAAGGCGCTCGGCGCGCCGATCGCGCTGATGCGGCTCGTGAAGCGGTTGCGGCGCAACGAGGCGCTCGATCCGCAGGGGCTCGTCACGGGCCGCTACGCGGCGTCGCTGGCCGACCTGACGGTGATCAGCGCAACCGACGGCAATCACGGCCGCGCGCTGGCCGCCGCCGCGCGCGCGATCGGCTGCCGCTGCGTGATCGTGCTGCACGCGCACGTCGACGCGGAGCGCGAGCATGCGATCGCCGCGCATGGCGCACGGATCGTGCGGATCGCCGGCAACTACGACGAATCGGTCGTGCACGCCGCGCAGCTCGCGGACGCGAACGGCTGGCACGTGGTGTCCGATACGTCGTACGACGGCTACGAGGCGATTCCGCGCGACGTGATGCAGGGCTACGGCGTGATCGCGGCCGAGGCGCTCGCGCAGGCGGCGGGAGAGGGCAACCTCGGCGACGGCGATGGCAGCGGCGATAACCGGCCGTTCACGCACGTGTTCCTGCAGGGCGGCGTCGGCGGCCTTGCGGCCGGTGTCGCGAGCTATCTGTGGGAGCATGCCGGCGCACGGCGGCCGCATTTCATCGTCGTCGAGCCGCGCCAGGCCGATTGCCTGTACCAGAGCGCGCTCGCCGGGCGCGCGACGAAGGCGACCGGCAGCGTCGACTCGGTGATGGCGGGGCTCGCGTGCGGCGAGGCGTCGCCGCTCGCATGGGACTTTCTCGAGCCGGGCATCGATCACTTCATGCTGATCGACGACGACGACGCGGTGCAGGCGATGCGCGCGCTGGCCGCCGGCAGCGAACGCGACGTGCCGTTCGTGTCCGGCGAGTCGGGCGCGGCGGGCATCGCGGGGCTGACCGTGCTGATGCGCGATCCGGCGCTGGCGCGGCAGGCGGGGCTCGATGCGAACGCGCGTGTGCTGGCGATCAACACGGAAGGCGCGACCGCGCCGAGCGTCTACCGGCGGTGTGTCGGCGAGACGGCCGACGCGGTGCTGGCGCGCCAGCGCGACTGGCTGACGCGGACCCGCGCGGCCGCGGAAGCCTGAGCGCCCCGAACGACCTGACGACCGACGAGGCAAGCACGATGGACGCACTGGACGCAACGGCAGGAAGCACGCTGCAGGGCCGGCTGAAAACCTGGCGCCGGCATCTGCACCAGCACCCGGAGACGGGTTTCGAGGAAGTGAACACGTCGGACTACGTCGCGCGGATCCTGACGACGCTCGGGCTCGACGTGCAGCGCGGGATCGGCGGCACGGGGCTGGTCGCGAACCTGACGGCCGGCACCGGCACGCGCGCGATCGGCATCCGCGCGGACATGGACGCGCTGAACATCGCCGAGCACGCGCCGGGCCGCGAACATGCGTCGCGCACGCCGGGCAAGATGCACGCGTGCGGGCACGACGGCCACATGTCGATGGTGCTCGGCGCCGCGCAACTGCTGGCCGAGCGCAAGGACTTCGACGGCACCGTGCGCTTCATCTTCCAGCCGGCCGAGGAACATGGCCGCGGCGCGAAGGCGATGATGGCCGACGGGCTGTTCGAGCGCTTCCCGGTCGACGCGATCTTCGGCGCGCACAACATGCCGGGCATGCGCGCCGGCACGTTCGCGACGCGCGCGGGCGGCATCATGGCGAGCGAGGACAACTTCGTGATCCGGATCGACGGGCGCGGCACGCATGCGGCGCGCCCGCACATGGGCATCGATCCGATCGTGATCGGCTCGCAGATCGTGCTCGCGCTGCAGACGATCGTGTCGCGCAATCTCGATCCGGGCCTGCAGGCGGTGATCTCGTGCACCGAGTTCATCACCGACGGGCTGCGCAACGTGCTGCCGTCGACGGTGACGATCAAGGGCGACACGCGCAGCTATGCGCGCGACGTGCAAACGCTGCTCGAAACGCGGATGCGCGAGATCAGCGAAGGGATCTGCCGCGCGCACGGTGCGACCTGCACGTTCGAATACACGCACGAGTTCGCGCCGACGGTGAATTCCCCGGAATGGGTCGACACGGCCGTCGAGGCCGCGGCGCACGTCGCGGGCGCCGACGCGGTGAACGCCGACGTGCAGCCGATGATGATCTCGGAGGACTTCGGCGCGTTCCTGCAGGCGGTGCCGGGCAACTTCGTGTTCATCGGCAACGGCGAAGCGGCCGAGCGCGGCGGGGTGCCGCTGCACAACGCGGCGTACGATTTCAACGACGAGATTCTGCCGGTCGGCGCGCGGTATTTCGCGGAGGTGGCGCGACGGGCGTTGAAGGCGGCGTAGCAGGCCGTCGGCGGTCTGTTCGCAGGGCCCCGCTACGCGTTCGGTTCGCCGGCAGGCCGTTACGCTTCGGCCGCCCGCTTGGCCGACACGTCGGCCGTGCCGGTGCGATCGAGGATCGCCAGCACTTCGCGCGCGGTGTTCTCCGAATGGCTGCGCAGCACCTGCGGCAGCCGTGCGTGGTCGGGATCGGCGAGCGCAGCCATGATCGCTTCGTGCTCGTGCAGCGATTCGGCCCAGCGCAGCGTGTCCGCGTTCGCGGCGCCGCGCGCGCGGTGCACCTTCGACATCAGCGACGCATAAATGCCCGACAGCACCGGGTTGCCGGCCGCGTCGATGATCATCTGATGAATCTGCTGGTTCAGCCGGAAATACTCGACCCGCTTGCCGGCCTCGTGACACTCGACCATCCGCCGGTGCTTCGCCTGCAGCGAGGCGAGCGTCGACGTGCCGATCCGCTTGCGCAGCAATTCGCCCGCCATTGCCTCGAGCCCGTGCAGCAGCTCGAACGTCGACACGAGATCGTCGATGTCGATCGACGCGACGCGATAGCCGATGTACTGGCGATGCGTGACGGCGCCTTCCGCGACGAGCACCTTCAGCGCTTCGCGCAGCGGCGTCTTCGACACGTCGAACGCGAGGCTCAGTTCCTTTTCGTCGATCCGCGCGCCGGGCGGCAGTTCGCCCTCGTCGATCATCACGCGCAGGCGCGCGGCGATCTCCGCGGCCATGCCGCGCGTGCGCAGAAGCAGGGGATTGCGGGGTGTCTGGCTCATGATGGCGCAAGCTTATCACGATATCGGGGCTTACCCTGCACCACGATAGTGATAAAACAAATTCAATGAAACCAAGCGTTTACGCTAACGGTAATTATAAATTTCTAATCCTATACTCGGCTCAACGTTGCGCGACGTCCTGACCATCCTCGTTCATCCCTGGAGTCCGTCCATGTCTTCAACCTCCGGTGTCGCCGCCCTGACGGTCGGCAAGTCCGCCGTCCGCTGGAAGATATTCGTCGTCATGCTGAGCCTCATCGCGATCAACTACGTCGATCGCGCGTCGCTGTCCGTCGCCATGCCTTACATCTCGCAGGAGTTCAAGATCGGGCCGGCGATGGAGGGCCTGATCCTCAGCTCGTTCTTCTGGACCTATGCGGTGATGCAGATCCCGGGCGGGATGCTGGCCGACCGGTTCAAGCCGCGCATCGTGATCGCGACGGCGACCGTGTTCTGGGGCTTCTTCCAGGCGATCGCCGCGCTGTGCACGAACGCGCCGTCGCTGCTGCTCACGCGCCTCGGCCTCGGCGCATCCGAAGCGCCGATCTATCCGGCCGGCGGCAAGCTCAACGCGATCTGGATGACGCAGACCGAGCGCGGCCGCGGCGCCACGCTGCTCGACGGCGGCGCGCCGCTCGGCGCGGCCTTGGGCGCGGTGCTGATCGCCGGCCTGATCGCGCTGCTCGGCTCGTGGCGGCTCGCGTTCGCGGTGGCCGGCGTCGGCACCGTGCTGGCCGGTTTCCTCGCGTGGTACTACATCCGCAACACGCCGCGCGAGCATCCGGGCGTCAACGATCTCGAGGCCGACTACATCGAGGCGTCGCACGCGAGCGACCTCGCGGCCGAGCCGGCCGGTGCATCGGGGCGCTCGCGCGACTTCTTCAAATACCGCTCGGTGTGGTGCATGTTCTTCGGCTGGATGTGCTTCAACAGCGTGTTCTACGGGCTGCTCACGTGGATGCCGAACTACCTGCACAAGGTGCACGGCTTCGACATCAAGCAGATGGGCGGGTCGACCTTCATCATCTTTTTCTGCGGCTTCGTCGGCGAGCTGCTCGGCGGCTGGATCGCCGACAAGTGGAAAGCCGCGGGCGGGCGTCCGAACGTCGTGATGCGCACGCTGTTCGGCATCGCCGCGGTGATCGCGACCGTGTCGATCTTTTCCGTCGCCTACGTGAAGAGCCCGGTCGTGTGCGTCGCGCTGCTGTCGACGACGCTGTTCTTCCTGCGCTGGTGCGGGCTGTACTGGTGCATCCCGTCGTCGCTCGGCACACGCAACAAGATCGGCTTCCTCGGCGGCCTCATGAACCTCGGCGGCAACATCGGCGGCATCACCGTGCCGATCCTCGTCGGCGCGATCGTGCAGTTCACCGGTTCCTACTTCCTTGCGCTGATGGTGTTCGCGGCGGCCGGCGTCGGCCTGTTCGTGTGCTCCAGCGCGATCGACTACGAAAACAAGCTCCCCGTCTGACCGACCCCTTTCACTGCATCGACTGCATTCATTGGTAGAGAGAAAACCCATCATGAAGAAACGTACCCTGCTCGGCATGCTCACCCCTTCGTCCAACACGTCGCTCGAACCGCTGACGAGCGCGATGGTCGCCGGCCTGCCGGGCGTGTCCGCGCACTTCGCGCGCTTTCCCGTCACCGAAATCTCGCTGACGGGCCAGGCGCTCGGCCAGTTCGACGACGACAAGATCATCCAGGCCGCGATGCTGCTCGCGGACGCGAAGGTCGACGTGATCGCATGGAACGGCACGTCGTCCGGCTGGCTCGGCTTCGAGGCCGACGAGCGGCTGTGCCAGCGCATCACCGAAGCGACCGGGATCCCCGCCACGACCTCGGTGCTCGCGCTCAACGAGATCCTGAAGAAGACGAACGCGCACGAGTTCGGCCTCGTCACGCCGTATCTCGACGACGTGCAGACGAAGATCGTCGACAACTATCGCCGCTCGGGGCTGAACTGCATCGCCGAGCGCCATCTGAACCTGAAGGTCAATTTCTCGTTCTCCGAAGTGACGGGCGACCAGATCGGCGGGATGGTGCGCGAAGTGGCGAAGGCCGGCCCGCGCGCGATCTCGATCTTCTGCACGAACCTGAACGCCGCGCACCTGGTGCCGGCGCTTGAGGAAGAGACGGGCATTCCGATCTACGACACGATCTCGACCGTCGTGTGGAAGTCGCTGCAGCTCGCCGACTACGACACGCGGCAGGTGAAGGGCTGGGGGCGTCTCTTCAGCGACGTGATCTGAGGCGCGCGTCATGTCGAACGATCTCGATTTCGTGATCCGTCACGCGGACGTCGTGACGGCGGCGGACCGGTTCTCGTGCGACATCGGCATCCGCGCGGGGCGCGTGGCCATGCTCGGCCACGGGCTGCCGCGCGCGCCGCGCGAGCTCGATGCGAGCGGCATGCTCGTGATGCCGGGCGGCGTCGATGCGCACTGCCACCTCGACCAGCCGATGCCCGACGGGCTGAAGATGGCCGACGATTTCCTGTCCGGCACGCGCTCCGCGCTGTGCGGCGGCACGACCACCGTCGTGCCGTTCGCCGCGCAGGCGAAGGGGCAGTCGCTGCAGGCGGCCGTCGACGACTATCACCGGCGCGCGGAAGGGCGCGCGCTGATCGACTACGGTTTTCACCTGATCGTCGCCGATCCGACGCCGCACGTGCTGGCCGACGAGCTGCCGCGGCTGATCGCGAACGGCTACACGTCGTTCAAGGTGTACATGACCTACGACGACCTGAAGCTGAACGACCGGCAGATGCTCGACGTGCTGTCGGTCGCGCGCGAGCACGGCGCGCTCGTGATGGTGCATGCGGAGAATTCGGACTGCATCGGCTGGCTGACCGAGCGGCTGCTCGGCGACGGCCACGTCGCGCCGCATTTTCATGCGCACGCGCGGCCGGCCGTGGTCGAGCGCGAGGCGACGCATCGCGCGATCGCGTTCGCGGAACTCGTCGACGTGCCGATCCTGATCGTGCATGTATCGGGCGCCGAGGCGATCGAGCAGATTCGCTGGGGGCAGTCGCGCGGGCTGCCAATTCTCGCCGAAACCTGCCCGCAGTACCTGTATCTGACGGCCGCCGATCTCGGTCATCACGGTCACGACGGCTACGAAGGCGCGAAATGCGTATGCAGCCCGCCGCCGCGCGATCCGGCGAACCAGCAGGCGGTGTGGAAGGCGCTGAAGCAGGGCGTGTTCTCGGTATTCTCGTCCGATCACGCGCCGTTCAACTACGACGATCCGTGCGGCAAGCATCCGGGCGGGCAGGCCGTCTCGTTCGACCATATCCCGAACGGCATTCCGGGGCTGGAGACGCGCCTGCCGCTGCTGTTCGACGGCGTGCGCAACGGGCGCCTGTCGCTGCACCAGTTCGTCGAGCTGACGTCGCTGCGCCCCGCGAAGCTGTACGGGCTGTATCCGCGCAAGGGGACGATCGCGGTCGGCGCCGACGCGGATATCGTCGTGTGGGATCCGGACAAGCGCGTGCGGATCGCGAATGCGTCGCTGCATCATGCGGTCGACTACACGCCTTATGAAGGGATCGAGGTGACGGGCTGGCCGCGTCATTGCCTGTCGCGCGGCGAGCTGCTCGTCGAGGACGGCCGGCTGCTCGCGGCGGAGCCGGGGCGCGGGCAGTTCCTGCCGGCCGGCAAGCCGTGCCTCGACTGATGTCGCGCGATGCGATTGCGATGTGAGCGCCCGCGCGACGCGGCGGGCGCCGTTTCAACAGGAGCTACGATGAGCGTTTCCCTCGCAATGCGCGGCCTCGCGGCCGCGGCGATCGTCGCCGGGTCATGCGGCGGCGGCCCGGCGCTGGCTGCCGGCGGCGCGCCGCAGGACCCGCCGAGCGTCGTGCCCGAAGCGGCCGGCGTCGATTCGGCGCCGCTCGTGCGGCTGTCCGAATGGCTGCGCCGCGACCGGATGGACGTGCGCAGCCTGGTCGTCGTGAAGGACGGCAAGATCGTGTTCGAGCGCTACGGCGACGGCCTCACGCGCGACAACAACTACGAGCTGTATTCGGTGACGAAGACGATCACCGCGCTGCTCGCCGGCATTCTCGACGGCGAGGGCAAGCTCGGCCCGTCGACGAAGGTCGCGCCGCTGATCGCGGCCGCGCGGCCCGATCTCGCGGGCGAACTCGCGGACAAGCAGGATATCGAGCTGCGGCACCTGATGTCGATGTCGAGCGGGTTGCGCTACACGACGCGCGAAGGCACCGATCCGCTGTACTACGACGCGCCCGACCGGCTGCAGGTTGCCGTGACGAGCCGTGCCGCGCAGCCGCCCGGCACGCATTTCGACTACATCGACGTGAACCCGGTGCTGGTCGGTACGGCCGTGTCGATCGCCGCGGGCGAGCGCGAGGACGACTTCGCGCGCGAGCGGCTGTTCGAGCCGCTCGGCTTCGCGCACTACCGCTGGAGCGGCGCCGACGGCACCGGCGCGGTGGCGGGTGGCTGGGGCCTGCGGCTGCGCGCCGTCGACATGGCGAAGATCGGCATGCTGCTGCTCGACAATGGCCGCTGGAACGGCAAGCAGGTCGTGCCGGCCGGCTGGGTCCGGCAGATGACGAGGCCATCGCCGGCCGCGGCCGACTACGGCTACTACTGCTGGATCGGCCATGTCGTCGAGCGCGGCACGCCGGAATTCGGCGCGATGGGCTTCAAGGGGCAGTTCATCACGGTGCTGCCCGCGCAGCGCGCGGTCGTCGTGATGACGAGCCTGCTGCCGACCGACGGCGGGTTGCGCGACGCGACCTACCTGAACCTCTATCGGCGGATGGTCGGCGACTACATCCTGCCGGCGCTCACGCCCGCGCGGCCGCCGGTCGAAAGCGCGGCAGCCACGCAGGCGCTGCGCGACGAACTCGAGCGCAGCCGGCAGACGAAGGGGGTGCCCGGTACCGCCACCGCGTTCAACGATGCACCGGAGATTTGATGAGGATTGCAAATTTCAGTGACCATTCGTCCGTGTGGCGTTCCGATGCACGGCGGCCCGCTGCGCCGTTCATGCGCCGGCTGCTCGCACGGGTTGCCGCGTTGCTGATCGGCGGCGGGGCGCTGGCCTCGGCATCGGCACCGATGCTGTCCGTGGCGCACGCGGCCGACGCGTTGCCGCTGCATGAAACCGGCATCGCGGCGGCCGCACCCGAAGACGTCGGCGTCGATTCGCGCAGGCTCGTCGCGCTGTCGCGCTGGATCCGCGAGCAGAAGCTCGACGTGTACAGCCTGCTCGTCGTGAAGGACGGCAAGCTGATCTTCGAGCGCTACGGCGCGAACGCGTCGCGCGACTCGACCTACGAGCTGTACTCGGTGACGAAGGCCGTGACGTCGCTCGTCGCGGGCATCCTGGTCGAGCAGGGCGCCGTGCAGCTCGACGAGCCGGTGGCCGCGCGGCTTGCCGCGTGGCGCCCCGAGCTCGGCGGCGCGCTCGCGGACAAGCGCGGCATCGAATTGAAGCACGTGCTGTCGATGTCGAGCGGCCTGCATTACGACTTCAGCCCGAAGGACGATCCGATCTACTACACCGCGCCGGACCGGCTGAAGCTCGCCGCGTCGGCCGCGCCGAAGGTCGCGCCGGGCACCGCGTTCGAGTACACCGACGTGAACCCGATCCTCGCGTCGGCGATGTTGAGCGCGGCGGCCGGCGAGCCCGTCGAGCGCTATGCGCGCACGCACCTGTTCGGCCCGCTCGACATGAAGCGCGCGGCATGGGAGCGCGCGGATCGCACCGGGCTCGTGTCGGCCGGCTGGGGGCTGCGGCTGCGCGCCGTCGACATGGCGAAGATCGGCATGCTCGTGCTCGACGGCGGGCACTGGCAGGGGCGGCAGGTGGTGCCGCGGGCGTGGATCGCGCAGATGACGGCGCCGCGCGTGTCGCCGCACTTCGGCTACTACTGGTGGATCAACAACATCGTCGACAGCGAGCCGGAATTCGACGCGATGGGCTTCAAGGGGCAATTCATCACGGTGTTGCCGAAGCGCAATACGGTGATCGTGATGACGGGCGTGCTGCCGGTGGGCGGCGGCCTGCGCGACGCGGAGAACGTGAAGCTGTTCCGGCGGATGGTGAACGGCTACATCCTGCCGGCGCTCGATGGCGGTGCGGCGTCGGGGCAGGGCGGCGGCGCCGGCGATACGCTTGCGGCGCTGCGCGACGAACTCGAAGTGAGTGCGCGCACCGCGGGCGTGCCCGGCACGCAGCTCGATCCGACGGATCTGCCGAAGTAGGCGCGTCGATACGTGTGCGGCGCTGCGTGTGGAGCGGGAAGTGAGTGCGTGCTCCGTGGGCGTGCCCGGCGCGCAGGTCGATTCGACGGATCTGCCGAAGTAGCGTCGGGCATGTGTCCGGTCGGCCCGATGCAGGCGGGCCGGACACACCGCGTGTCCCACATCACACCAGTTCACCCAGGCACGCGTCGAACTGCGCGACGAGCGTGTCGACATCGTCGGCCGTCGTCTGCGGACACACGAGCATCATGTTGTGGAACGGCGTGATCAGCACCCCGCGGTTCAGCAGATACAGATGCACGATGTGCTCGAGTTCGCTGTCGAGCTGCTCGCCGGCGATCGTGCCGTTGCGTGGCGGCACCGGCGTGAACTGGAACTCGGTGCGTGCGCCGATGCGCGTCACGCACCACGGCAGCCGATGCTTCGCGATCGCCTGTTCGAGCCCGGTCGCTAGCCGCGTGGCCAGTTCGAACATATGCGCATACGCGGCATCGGTCGCGACGTCGGCGAGCGTCGCGCGCATCGCATGCATCGCGAGCATGTTCGCGGTGAGCGTCGTGCCGATCCCGGAATGGCCGGGCGGTGCGCTCAGCTTCGCCTGTTTCGCGCGTTCCGCGAATTCGGCGCTGAATCCGTACACCGCGCACGGCACGCCGCCCGCGATCGGCTTGCCGACCACCAGCGCGTCCGGTTCGAGACCGTGTGCGGCCGCGTAGCCACCCGGGCCGCTGCTGATCGTGTGGGTTTCGTCGATCACGAGCAGCGTGCCGTAGCGGCGCGTGAGTTCGCGCGCCGCCTCCCAGAAGCCCGGCTCGGGCAGCACCATCCCGATGTTCGTCATCGCCGGCTCGGCGAGCACGCATGCGACGTCGCCATCCTTCAGCGCCGCCTCGAGCGCGGCCAGATCGTTGAACTCGACCACGCGCGTGTTCGCGAGCAGGTCGTAGGACTGCCCGAGCAGGCTGTCGCGCTGCACCGGGCGGCCGTCGACGAGATCGACGAACACGTCGTCGACCGTGCCGTGATAGCAGCCGTTGAACACGACGATCGTGTTGCGGCCGGTGGCCGCGCGCGCCCAGCGCAGCACGAAGCGATTCGCGTCGCTCGCGCTCAGCGCGAACTGCCAGACCGGCAGCCTGAAGCGGCGCGCGAGTTCGCGCGACACCCAGGCGGCGTCCTCGCTCGGCAGCATCGTCGTGTAGCCGCGCGTCGCCTGTTCGGCGAGCGCGCGTGCGACCGGCTCGGGTGCATGGCCGAACATCGCGCCCGTGTCGCCGAGACAGAAGTCCGCGTAACGATGACCGTCGACGTCGGTGAAGGTCGCGCCGCGCGCCTCCTTCACGACCAGCGAGAACGGGGTCGACCAGTCCTGCATCCAGTGCAGCGGCACGCCGAACAGCAAATGCTCGGACGCTTCCGCGGACAACGCGCGGGAGATCGGCATGGCTTCGGTGAATGCACGGCGCTCGCGATCGAACAGCGCGCGGGCGCGGATGAGGTCGACTCCGTGGCGGGAAGGCAAAGGCAACTCCTGGGCTGTGAAGGTGGAGCAACGATAGCGCGGCGGGCGGGGGCTGAACAGACGCAGAATTACCGACACCGATGCGCAAGTGAGTACGGCATGTTCGCGGCGAATTCCTGTTTGATTTCGAGATTGCACAGGTAAATCGAAACCCGGCAGAAACATGAAGGTTTTCATGGATTCTGGTATGAGGTTTCGCGACCTATCGTGGTGATAAGCCGTGGCGCATGCGATCTGCCGGATGCCATCGTTGCTGGCTGTGCAGCGTATCCGACGCACGATCGCAATGGCTGGCGGGTGCTTCGATCGCACACGCATACGGCTGAGCGAAGCGAATTCCACCTCGCATTGCAGGCCAATTTCGGGATAACGGAATGCCGATTTTTCATGCGATGGTGATCGGGCGCTCGAAACGGGCCGGCTATTTCGGCAACCGGGTTTCAACCATCCTGAAAGCGGGACCTCACAATGAAGATCCACCATCAACTCGCCGCGCTCGCCGCTTGCTGCGCATTGGCCGGCCTGACGTACGCCGGGCCGACATCGCCGCAGGCGGTCGTCAAGAAGATCACGCTGACCGCGAACATCGGCGACAGTCTGTTCGTTTCGAGGCCGGACAACTCGGCGTTGGGCGATGTGGTCGAACTGAACGCGACGGGCGGCGCGCAGCAGACCGTCGGCGCAACGTTGCCGATTCGCGTGCGCGCGACGAATCCCGATATCAACGTCGTACTGTTGCGGCCGTCCGGATCGCCGAGCGGCGTTGACGGCCTGGCCGATGTGAAGGTCGGTCTGACGGACAACGCGGGCGACCGGGGCACGGTGCCTGGCGCCGGCCGGCCGGTCAGGCTGGCGAAGCGCGGACACGACGGTTTCGACGGCTACGACGAAACGCATGACGTGAAGATCAGCGCGCACGTGCAGGACGTGCACGCAACCGGGCAGCCGACTGTCGGCCGTAATCCGGCCAGTGTCGTGCTGGTGTTCGAACCGGCCGCGTCGGCTGGTCGCGAGCCGGCGGTGGAGCGGGTTTCCGCAGTCGGCGAGTAAGGCCGTGGCCCCGTCGGACGTATCGGGCGGGGTTTTTCAGTCGAAGTTTTTGCGCATAAACATACGACAACCTATCTCTAGGGGCGCGAAATTGGAAGTGAGTGTGTACTCACATTTACGGCATTAAACCAATATAAACGGAGTAAACAACCAATTCATCCCCAGCCTCGATCGCGTCTAGGCTGCACAATATGGTACGACGACATATGAATGGGGCGCGTTCGACCGCGACGATCAGCCCGCGAACGATGCGGTACACACGCGGCCGCCGGTCGCGCGGAACGTGGCGATCTCGGACGTGACGTTGAGCGGCGTGACTGCGTCGTGTTTCCAGGCGATCGTCGTGCAGGGGCCGGTTGCGTTCGACTACAACGGCACGCCGCCGCTGCCCGCCGTGCAGCCGATTTCCCGCGTGACGATCGGCAACTACGACTTCGGCACGCCGGTGTATCGGGCATGCCGATGGTCACATCGCCGGGGGCGATCCATGCATTCAACGTGAGCGCGATGACGCTGACGAACGTGACGATCGCCAGGCAGGCAGCAACGCGACGAGCACCGGCAAGCGGTGGCGCAACGGGGTGGAGGGGCGTTCGCGTGCGGCCGGCCGATGCGCGCGAACGCGACGCGTCATGCCAGCGTCTTGACCATGTGATGTTCATCGTAGAAGCGGCCGTCGACGAACAGCGAACGCGGTTCCGTGCCGAACCGGACGAACCCTTGAGACACATACAAGCGTTCCGCGGTGCCGTTGATCTCGTTCACGCACAGGATCAGTTGCCTGCACTTCCACGCATGCGCCGCATGCGCGGTCGCGCCGTCGAGCAGCGATTGCGCAATGCCGCGGCCACGATACGCGGGGTCGACGAACACGCCCCAGATCGTCGCCTTGTGCGCGACCTTGGCGCGCGCGTCGCGGCGCACGCCCGTGATGCCGACGAGCGATGCATCGTCGAATGCGCCGAACACGGCGCGCTCGTGGGTGGGCGTGATGCGCGTCGCGAATTCGTCGACCGGGACGCCGGCTTCCTCGTCGCGGGTCGGCAGGAACGAAGTCGGCGACGAGTCGACCGCGCGCAGGCGGACGGACTGGAATTGCGCCGCGTCGGCGGCGTCGAGCAGGCGGATCGTGATCATCGGTCGGTGTTGTCGTTGGTGTGCCGGAAGGTCGGAATCTGCGGCGCCGTGCGCGGCAAGGCATCGACCGATGCTAATCGAAAACACACGCATTTGCCGGTGCGATCGGCACGCCGCATCGACAGGCGTGAAGCGCGCTACCGAGGCGCGAGTGATGGTCGGGATGACGCGTGGAGCATCGCTGCGCGTTCGCGAAGTCCGCAGGCAATCGTGCTCGGGGCGCCGAACGCATGCGCGTGGAAACGAGCCGGATGCGAACGCACCTGCCGTTGCGTTGGACGCGAACGCGTGCATGTGGCGCGCGACGTGAGGAACGTGACGACGCAGTGCCGTGCGCGACAGGCATGCCGCGCCGACTCGTGGAAGAGGGATGAAGTGAAGCGCGTGCCGGCCATTGCGACGAAGCGCCGCCGGACACGCGAAATACGTCCGCGACGTGAGGGGGCCGCGATATATGTGATGCGCCCGATCAGCTCAGGCGCATGCGATCCGCCTCGATACCGCCTCCGCGACGTGAGGTGTCCGCGATACGTGTGATGCGCCCGATCAGCTCAGGCGCATGCGATCCGCCTCAATACCGCGACAGCTGATTGCCGTTGATCTGCACGCGATCGCCCGGGCGCAGGTCGCCCGGCGACTGCACGTCGAACGAGCGCGTCGAGCCGTCGCTCACCCGCACGTCGATCCGGTAGCTGCTCGGCGGTTGGGCCGCGCCCATCTGCTGGCCGATCTGGTTGCCGGCGACGGCGCCGCCGAGCGCGCCGATCACGGTGGCCGCATCGCGGCCGTGGCCGCGGCCGAACTGGTTGCCCACCAGGCCGCCGACCAGCGCACCGACGACGGTGCCGGCGACGCCCGACGTGCCGACTGAGCCGTTGACTGGCTGGATGTTCGCGACGGTGCCGTATTGCGTGCCGTAGCCGTTGCCGTACTGGCCGCCGTAAGGCTGCGGGTTGCCGTACTGGTCGTACTGCGGCGCCTGGTTCGGATAGGCCGGCTGCTGCGGCTGCACGTAACCCGGTTGCGAATACGCGGGTTGCGCGTAGCCGGGCGTCGCGTACTGTTGCTGCGGATAGCCCGGTTGCGCGCCGTAGTAGCCCGGCGCGACACAGGCGGTCAGCGGAAGCGCCGCCACGGCGACGAGCGTGGCGAACAGAACGGTCTTCGTGGAAGGCATGCGCATCATGATGTTTCCTGCATCGGCAACGTGTTCGCCGACGAATTCCGGGACGGGTGGCGAACTCGGCGTGAGTATAAGGAAAGGGCGGATGCGCGTCCGGTGCGGCCGGGTAACAACGTGTAAAGTCTGTTGCCGCGCAAATCGCGGTGCGGCGCGGCCGAGATTCGACGATGCGGTTCGCCGTCCGGCAGCCGCGTGAGGGCGCCGATTGTGCGACGATCGGCACCCGCGGGCGCCCGCCCGGTGATCACACCCCATCTTCGCGCCACGCCCGACGGGCAGCTCGCCCGCATATCGCGAAATCGAATGCGCGGCATCGCGACATTTAATTGGCCACTGGCCGCCCCGTCCGATATCGTGACCGCACATCCCTGCCAACGGTCGCGCCGTGCCGGCTGCGGTGCCTTCCCCTGTCCGCGTCGGCGTCGCGCAGCGGCCGCCCCACTCATTCCGACTCATGACCGATCGCTTCTTCACCAACGCCGTCGATGCCGGCGGCCGGCCCGTCAACCTCGTCGTCCATGACGGCCGCTTCGTCGCGATCGGCACCGATTGCACTGCCGCACCCGGCGCCGAAACGATCGACCTCGGCGGCCGCGTTGTGCTGCCCGGCTTCGTCGACGGCCACATCCATCTCGACAAGAGTTTCGTCGGCGACCGCTGGGTGCCGCACCAATCGGTCGACTCGCTGCGCGAGCGGCTCGTGGTCGAGAAGCGCCAGCTCGCGGCCGCGCCGCCGATCGTCGAGCGCGCGAATGCGCTGATCGCGCAGGCCGCCGCGTTCGGCACGATCGCGATGCGCAGCCACGTCGACGTGGACGCGACGACCGGCATGTCGAACCTGCACGCCGTGATGGCCGCGCGCGAACAGTGGCGCGGAATCGTCGACATCGAACTGGTCGCGTTTCCGCAGGCCGGCGTGGCGACGTGCCCGGGCACTGCCGCGCTCCTCGATGCGGCCGTGCGCGAAGGCGCGGACGTGGTCGGCGGGATCGACCCGACGACGCTCGACGGCGACGCGGACGGCCAGCTCGACATCGTGTTCGGCATCGCCGAGAAGCGCGGCGCGAAGATCGACATCCACCTGCACGAACCGGGCGAGACCGGCATCGCGCAACTGCTGCGGATCGCGGCGCGCACGCGCGCAGCCGGCCTCGGCGGCCGCGTGAACGTGAGCCACGCGTATGCGCTCGGCCAGGTCGAACATGGCGACGTCGAGCGTGCGGCCGCGGCACTCGCCGACGCCGGCGTGTCGATCCTGACCAACGCGCCGGGCGACTGCGCATTCCCGCCGGTTCAGCAGCTGCGCGACGCGGGCGTCCACGTGTTCGCCGGCAACGACAACATTCGCGACGCGTGGTGGCCGTACGGCAACGGCGACATGCTGCAGCGCGCGATGATGGTCGGCTACCGCTCGGGCTTCCATACCGACGAAGCGCTCGGCATCGCGCTCGACATGGCGACGCACGCCGGCGCGCGCGCGCTCGGCCTCGCGCACTACGGCATCGCGGTCGGCTGCGACGCGAGCTTCGTCGCGGTGCGCGCGCCGAATGCGGCGGCCGCCGTCGCCGGCGTGCCGGCCGAACGCTGGGTGTTCCGGCGCGGCGAAAGCGACACCGGCGCGCCGTTCGCGCCGGCGCTGCGTTTCACGCGCTGACGACCCGACCGCCGTCGCGGTGCGTGCATCGCGACGGCTTCAAACTGACTGAACGATTGACCGACCACACCGGAACCGACATGACGAACCTGCTGATCCGCAACGTCCGCACGCACGCCGACGAAGCGCTCGACATCCTGATCGACGGCGAGCGCATCGCGCGCGTCGGCCCGTCGCTCGACGCGCCCGCCGGCTGCGCGATCGAGGACGGCGCGGGCGCGCTCGCGCTGCCCGGCCTCGTCGAAGGCCACACGCATCTCGACAAGACCCACTGGGGGATGCCGTGGTATCGCAACGCGGTGGGGCCGCGTCTCGTCGACCGCATCGAGAACGAGCGCAATTACCGCGCGACGAGCGGCCATGACGCGGGCGCCGCGTCGCTCGCGCTGTCGCGCGCGTTCCTCGCGGCCGGCACGACGCGCATCCGCACGCACGTCGACGTCGACACCGAAGCCGGGTTGCGCCATCTGCACGGCGTGCTCGCGACGCGCGAGACGCTGCGCGGCCAGGTGGAGATCCAGATCGTCGCGTTTCCGCAGTCGGGCGTGCTCAAGCGGCCCGGCACGGCCGCGCTGCTGTCCGACGCGCTCGGCGCGGGCGCCGACCTGCTCGGCGGCCTCGACCCGTGCGCGATCGAAGGCGATCCGGTCGAGGCGGTCGACGTGCTGTTCGGGATCGCCGAGCGTCATGGCCGCGGCCTCGACCTGCATCTGCACGAACGCGGATCGATGGGCGCGTATTCGCTCGATCTGATCCTGCAGCGCACGGCTGCGCTCGGCATGCAGGGCAAGGTCACGATCAGCCACGGCTTCTGCCTCGGCGACATCGCCGAGCGCGAGCGCGACGCGCTGCTCGCGCGGATGGCCGAACTCGGCGTCGCGATCGTCACGACCGCGCCGGCCGCGGTGCCGGTGCCGTCGGTCGTTGCGTGCCGCGCGGCCGGCGTGACCGTGATCGGCGGCAACGACGGCGTGCGCGACACGTGGACGCCGTACGGCTCGCCCGACATGCTCGAACGCGCGATGCTGATCGGCATGCGCAACGATTTCCGCCGCGACGACGCGCTCGAAGTCGCGCTCGACTGCGTGACGCACGGCGCGGCACGCGGTTGCGGCTTCGCCGACTATGGCCTGGAAGCAGGCAAGCGCGCGGACGTCGTGCTGGTCGATGCGCTGACGTTCGCCGAGGCCGTCGTCGCGCGGCCGACGCGGCGGCTCGTCGTGTCGTCGGGGAAGATCGTCGCGCGCGACGGCGCGCTGGTCTGAACCGGGCGCCGCATCGTGCCGGTTATGATCGGGCTTCCTTCAGCCTGATCTTCCGGGAGACGACGATGCGACGCACACGCACGATGGCCGCACGGGCCGCAGGATGGATCGCCGCGGCGACGTTCGCGACGGCGGCCGCGCAGGCGATGGCGGCGGGCGCGGACGGCGCGCAGCAGGAGGCGAATCGCCGCACGGTGCTCGCGTTCTACGAGAAAGGCCTGAACGAGAAGGATGCGGATGCCGCCCTCGCGTACGTCGGCGACCGGTACGTGCAGCACAACCCGAACGCGGCCGACGGCCGCGACGGTTTCCGCAAGTTCGTCGCGTTCCTGCGCGACAAGTATCCGCAGTCGCACAGCGAGATCAAGCGCTCGTTCGTCGACGGCGACTACGTGATCCTGCACGTGCACGCGGTGCGCGAACCCGGCACGCGCGGCAGCGCGATCGTGGACATCTTCCGGCTCGAACACGGCAAGATCGTCGAACACTGGGACGTGAACCAGCCGGTGCCGGAGCAGGCGGCGAACGGGAACACGATGTTCTGACGGTCGGTTTTCTCGACATCCGCCGCCGCCCGGTCGATGCCCGCCCGCATCGCTGCGCTCATTCCTGCTCGTGCTCCAGCATCGCCGCGAGCGCCTTCGTCAGTTCGCTGACCATCGGATCGGCGGTCGGCCGATGCAGGATCGCGATGTCCATGTGCTCGATCGGCGCGAAGCCGCCGTGCGCGTCGGTCAGTACGACGTGGTCGTCGGTCACCACGCGCGCGGGCAGCACGCTGATGCCGAGCCCGTCCGCGACGGCTGCCTGGATCCCGCTCAGGCTCGACGTCGTGAAACTGATCCGCCAGCGGCGGCCGCGTTCCTCGATCGCCTTGATCATGTCGTCGCGATAAAGCCCGCGCGGCGGGAACACGACGATCGGCACCGGGTCGAGGTCGATCGTCGGATGCTGCGCGCTGTCGATCCAGCGCAGTTTCTCCGGCCAGCGCACCACCGCCTCGCGGCTGTCGCGCCGCTGCTTGATCAGCACGAGATCGAGTTCGCCGCGATCGTAGGCCGCGCAGATGTCGCGGCTCAGCCCGCACGTCACCTCGAGCTTCACCTGCGGATGATCGCGCTTGAACGCGGCGAGCGCGTGGGTCGTGCGGCCCGCCGCGAAGTCGTCGGGCACGCCGAGCCGGATCGTCAGTGCGACGGTCGCGCCCGACAGCGCTTCCAGCATCTCGTCGTTCAGCGCGATCATGCGCCGCGCGTAGCTGAGCACCGTCACGCCGGCGTCGGTCGGCCGCACGTCGCGCGTGCCGCGGTCGAGCAGGCGATGCCCGGCGATCTCCTCCAGCCGCCGCACCTTCTGGCTGACCGTCGACTGCGTCGAATGCAGGCGCGCGGACGCGGTCGTGAAGCTGCCGCAGTCGGCGACCATCACGAGCGCGCGCAACAGGTCGAGGTCGAACAAAGGTCTATTCATTTCTGCACTTTTGCGGATTCGAGCATTTCATTTTCAAATGCGTGCGACGACTTTTAACATGGCCCGAGACCGCGGGCAATCGCGGTTTCGCCGGACCCGGCGCGGCTGTGCGGGCGGACTTGCAAGGAGGCACCGGGGGTTTTTCAAACGGATGGCGATCGTCGGCGCGTTTGTGTTGATGAAGCTCACGAGTGCCGCCGCCGACGGTGGCGCGCTCGAGGGGCGGCCGAGCGTGGCCACGGCGACACGGTGCGCACGTTGATCGACACGGGCGTGAAGGTCGATCACGTGAACCGGCTCGGCGCGGCCGCGCTGCTGGAAGCGATTGCGCTCGGCGACGGCGGCGAGCGCCATGTGCGGATCGTGCAGTTGCTGGTGGATGCGAAGGCGGACGTGAACCTGGCCGATTCGAACGGCGAGACACCGCTGTGGCATGCGCGCAGCCGAGGTATACGAAGATCGAGCGGATTTCGGGGGCAGCGAAAGGGCAGTGGCGTCAGCGGGGATGCGATTTGCGCGCGGTGCCGGTGTCGGGAAGCTGGCGGAGGAACTCGCCGGCCAGATTCACGCAGTAGTCGAACGACGGCGTGTAACCGAGTGTCGAGATATCGTTGAAGCGAGACTGAACGAACGTGCGACGTTCGTCGAGCAGATGCAGGAAGGTATCTCGATGGCGAACGAGAAATGCGCTTGCCTCCATCAGGCTCTCCGGCTCCCGCTCGATGACCAGGCAGAGATCGAACAGGTCTCGCGCGGTGGGACGATCTCCGCGATGCCACATTTTCTTGGCCACGATTTCCGCTGAAGTCTCGACCTTGACGATGTGGTCCATCAGCATCCATTTGTCGTAACCGGGAGACATCAGGTTTCGGGAGACCACGAAGTCGATTTCACCGTCGGGCAACACCAGTTTCACGAAACCGGCGTGTTCCTCGTACTCGGTCGTGATGTCGGATGCGGCGTCGCTGATGCGTGGGTTCACGTACCCGAGGTACTGCGGGTCGGGTACGAAGATATCGATGTCCTTGCTGACACGATGTCCGTGACGCAGCATGGGACGGTGCCGCCGCCAAATGTCCAGAACGGATGTGCCGTGCCGTACTGGCGTATCTCGTCGATTAGCGTCAGCGTTTTGCGGAAAAGCCCCTGCCACGGGCCGTCGGGCAATTCGGCCGGTGCAGTCATGCCCATACCTCCCGGTACAGATGAAGGTCCTTCGACCATGCGGCCAGGTTTTTCCAGATGGCGCGAAGCGGCGTGCCGGAGCGTGCGGCCGCTTCTTCGGCGGCCTTCACCACCACCGGCAACGGTACCTCGTCGAGGATGACGGAGATCTGCGATTCGTACCCTGCCGGAATTTGTCCCGTGGTCAGCGCGTCCGCCAGCAGTCGCTCGGTCAATTCACCCTTATAGCTGACGTTCGAGCTCACGACGGCCTTGTAGAGGCCGCTTTGGGCCGATCGCGGCTGCGCCAGGAGTTCGATGCCGAGCACGCTGAGCAACGGGATGAGCTTGTTGATTCCAAGATCCTTGACCTTGCCGGTTTCGAGCTGGTTCACCGTGAGACGAGACAATCCGGCGAGTTTTGCAAGCTGGGCCTGTGTGAGATCGAGTTCCGCCCGCCGTTTGGCAACGGCCTGACCGATTTCATAGAGTTGCATGTTCACCTCCCGACGCAGGTTCACCGCACGAAAATGTAAGTTATATCTTACATCTCGATGGTATGCATTGTCACGCATGGACGCGGGTGCGGTATAGGATGGATGGTCTATTCAAGCGAAGAAAATGTTGCGAGAGACGGCGATCGGTCGCGCTGTATAGACATACTCGCTCGACGGAAATCCGTGAAAACTCGTTCTGTGGCAGTCAAGCATCACCCCGGGTAAACGCTCAAAATATGGAGAAAATCGTGTAAATGTCCATTTTTTGCTCATCTATCCCGCTCCTTGCCCCGATTTAATTTCCCCGACTCCCTCAATCCGCCCCACATCCATTCCTTCCGCTTGCGCTCGAAAATCAAGCGGTCTAGACTGCATCGCAGCTTCATCGAAGTCCCCGTCTTTCGCGTACCGCGCCGGGCCAGCCGGCACGACGCTCCCCAACGGACGCCCGGCGCCTTCCCCCGCCACGTCGAGACCAAAAGGACACACCATGAACCGCACTGCAAGGCTTCTCGCTTCCGCGCTGGCGTTCGCGCCGCTCGTCTCGTTCGCGCAGGACACGGCGACGATCCGCTGGGGCATCGATCCCACTTATCCGCCGTTCGAGGCGAAGCAGCCCGACGGCTCGCTCGCCGGCTTCGACATCGACCTGCGCAATGCGATCTGCGAGCAGCTGCGCGCGAAATGCGTGTGGGTCGAGCAGGGTTTCGACGGGATGATTCCGGCGCTGCGCGCGCGCAAGTTCGACGTGATCATGTCCGCGATGACGGCCACCGACGAGCGGCTCAAGCAGATCGACTTTTCGAACAAGCTGTATGCGTCGCCGGGCGCGCTCGTCGCACCGGCCGGCTCGAAGCTGCTGCCGACCGCGGCGTCGCTTGCGGGCAAGCGCGTCGGGATCGACCAGGGCACGACGCAGGAGGCCTACGCGAAGGCCGAATGGGCGACCAAGGGCGTGACGATCGTGTCGTACCAGAACCAGGACCAGGTGTATCAGGATCTCGTGAACGGCCGCCTCGACGCGACCTTTCAGGACAAGACGCAAGCCGGCTATTCGTTCCTGAAGACGCCGCGCGGCAAGGGTTATGCATTCGCGGGGCCCGACGTGACCGACGTGCGCATCACCGGCTACGGCGTCGCGATGGGCGTGCGCAAAGGCGACGCCGAGATGAAGAAGCGGCTGAACGACGCGATCGTCGCGATCCGCGCGAACGGCACGTACCAGAAGATCGCCGCGAAATATTTCGACTTCGACATCTACGGCGCCAAGCAGCAGCTGACTTCCGCGCCGTGAACCCGTGACCCTGCAATTCCATGACCCCGTGGCTCAATCAATCGACAGGCAACCCATGACGAGTATCCAGGAACGCGTCGCGAAAGCCGTGACGCCCGAACTGATCGCCGCCTTCCGCGACGAAGGCGCGGTATGCATCAAGGGCATCTTCTCGCCCGACGAAGTGGCCGCGCTGCGTGCCGGCATCGACGCGAACCTCGCGCAGCCGAGCGCGCGCGCGAAGGTCGCGAGCCGGCCCGACGATCCGGGCTGGTTCTTCGAGGACTTCTGCAACTGGCAGCACAACGACGCGTATCGCGACTTCATCGTGCGGTCGCCCGCGCCGTCGGTGGCCGCGGCGCTGATGGGCACGCAGACGGTGCGGCTGCATCACGACCACCTGCTCGTGAAGGAGCCTGGCACGCGGCAGCGCACGCCGTGGCACCAGGACCAGCCGTACTACAACATCGAAGGCGACGACAACGTCAGCATGTGGATTCCGGTCGATCCGGTGCCGCTCGAATCGACGCTCGAATTCGTCGCGGGTTCGCACCAGGGGCCATGGCTGATGCCGCGCACGTTCATGGACAAGGAGGCGAAGTGGTTCCCGGAAGGCAGCCTCGCCGACCTGCCCGACATCGAAGCCGACCGCGCGGCGTTCCCGATCCGTCACTGGGCGCTCGAGCCGGGCGACATGGTGTGCTTCCGGATGCTGACGCTGCATGCGTCGGGCGGGACGCAGAACCGCCGGCGCGCGTTCTCGATCCGCTTCGTCGGCGACGATATCCGTCATGCGCCGCGCCGCTGGAAGACGTCGCCCGATTTCCCGGGACTGGCCGACGAACTGCCCGACGGCGCGCCGCTCGAGCATGCGCTGTTTCCGGTCGTGTGGTCGCGCGGCGCGGGGCAGGTCGGGGCGATCTGAGCGGCGCGGATCGACTACGTCGCGCGACATCGAGCGACATCGAGCGACATCGAGCGACATCGAGCGACATCGAGCGACATCGAGCGACGGCAAGCGACGGCAAGCGACGGCAAGCGACGGCAAGCGACCTTCAGCGACGCCATGCGCGCGCCGCGCGTGGTCTCTTACCCGCGCTGAGGAAGGTTCAGGTCTGGTGACGTCCGGCGCCCGGCTTGAAGCGCGAGCCGAGCCGGTAGCGGTTGCCCGGATGCAGGAAGTGCACGAACGTGACGGGCAGCCCGTTCGTCCAGGTGCGGCGCGTGAGCGTGAGGCACGGCTCGTCGGCGCGCATGTCGAGCAGCCGCGCCTGTTCACCGGACGGCAGCGACGCGTCGACCACGTGCTCGATCTCCAGTTCGTAGTGCGACACGTTGTTGAACAGGTATTCGGACGGTGGCTCGGCCTGGAAATCCTGATCGATGAATTCGGGCGCGGCGGCCGGGTTCACGTAGCGATCCTCGAGCTGGATCGGGCGGCCGTTTTCCTCGTGCACGCACACCACGTGAAACACCGGCGTGTTGACCGCCAGCCCGAACGCGGCCGCGACGTCGAACGACGCGGGCTCGCGCGACTGGCTGAGCACGCGGCAGCGGTACTCGTGGCCGCGCGCGCGGATCTCGTCGCGGATGTGCGCGATCATCAGCAGGTTCGACTGCGGCTTCACCTCGGCGACGAAGGTGCCGACGCCCGCGATGCGCTTCAGCACGCCTTCCTCGGTCAGCTCGCGCAGCGCGCGGTTGACCGTCATGCGCGCGACGCCGAATTGCGCGGCGAGATCGAGTTCGGACGGAATGCGGTCCCCCGGGCGCCAGTCGCCCGCATCGACGTTCTGGCGAACGAGTGTCTTGATCTGCTGGAACGGTGCGGTGGTCTTCGTGACCATCGGGGATCCTTGGGGAAGGGCAATCGCGAAATTCTATCCCGGATCAGGGCGCGGGCAGTTCGCGAACGTCGGCCGTCGGCACGGATCCGAACGCATCGCTCAGCGCATAGCCGATCAGCTGCCGCGCGGCAGCCTCGGGTGTCGATAGCGCGCCGCTCGACTTCAGTTCGTCGAATTTCTCGCGCATCGGGAAGTTCGCTTCGCTGGTCGAGCGGATCGTCGCCTGCATGCCCGTATCGACGACGCCCGGCGCGACGCTGCAGATTCGCAGCGCGCGGTTCGCATCGAGCGCGACGGCGCGCGCGTGATGATCGAGCGCGGCCTTGGTCGCGCAGTAGACGCTCCAGCCCGCGTACGCGTTGCGCGCGGCGCCGCTCGACACGTGCAGGATCCGGCATTCGGTCGGCGCCGCTGCCGCCTGCACGAGCGCGGCCGACAGCATCAGCGGCGCCGCGACGTTCAGGCCGACCGCGCGCGCGACGAGCGCCGGATCCTGTGCGTCGAGCGGCCCGATCGGATCGACGATGCCCGCGTTGTTGAAGAGCAGCACGATCGACGCGCCGTCGACGAAGCGGCGCAGCGTGTCGCCGGCGAGCCAGGTTGCGACGGCCGACGTGTCCGACAGGTCGAGTTCGATTTCGGCGAAACGGTCGCCGGCCTGCGCGGCGAGCGACGGATGACCGCTGCGCGATACGCCGAGCACGGCGATGCCTTCCTGCAGCAATTGTTCGGCAAGCGCCGCGCCGAGGCCGCGCGTGTGTCCGGTGACGATGGCGCGCACGTGCGGCGCGAGAGAGGAGGCGATCATGGCGGTGAACGAGTGAACGAGTGAACGGTTGAAGCGTGTTGACAGGCGCGGCGCGCAGGCGGGGCGGCACGGCGTGCGGGACGGGCGATGCGCGGTATTGACCTGGCGGACGAATCCGGCCGAGCGCCGCGCGTCCGGGTGTACGCATATCGTAGCGCCGGCCTGCGCGACGCGCAAACGCGGGACGACGCCGCGCGTGAGCGCGGAGCATGCGTTCGTGCGGCCGAACGCAGGCGTCGCCGTGCGCCGCCGCACGGCCGAACCGTTGGACGAAAACCGGCCGCGGCAAGTGCGCGCGCCGCGGCGGCGAGTGGCGCCGGGCCTCACGTCGCGAGCTATCATATGGCTCGCCCGTTCGCGACGCCGGACGGGCCGCGACCGTTTCCCTTCACCCGCTGCACGCTGCGACGCCATCCATGAACACCACGCCGGACATGCCCACGCCACGCGCCCTGCGCGAACTCACGCCCCTCGAGGCCCGCATTCTCGGGGTGCTCGTCGAGAAGCAGCACACGGTGCCGGACACCTATCCGTTGTCGCTGAATGCGCTGACCGCGGGCTGCAACCAGAAAACCGCGCGCTCGCCGGTGATGAACGTCAGCGAGGACGAAGTCACGACCGCGCTCGACGGGCTCAAGCACCTGAGCCTCGTGATGGAGGGCAGCAGCAGCCGCGTGCCGCGTTTCGAGCACAATGTGAACCGCGTGCTCGGGATTCCGAGCCAGGCGATCGCGCTGCTGACGATCCTGCTGCTGCGCGGCCCGCAGACGGCCGCCGAACTGCGCCTGAACAGCGCACGCCTGCACGGCTTCGCGGACATCTCGTCGGTCGAGGCGTTCCTCGACGAACTCGCGGCGCGTGCGCAGCCGCTCGTCGTCCGGCTGCCGCGCGCGCCCGGTGCGCGCGAGAACCGCTGGATGCACCTGATGTGCGGCGAGGTGAACGTCGCCGACTACGCCGGTGCGGACGCGGGCGGCGGCGCGGATTCCGTTCCGCCGTCGGAGTTCGAGGCGCTCAAGGCCGAGCAGAAGCGGCTTGCGGATGAAGTGGCGCGGCTGAACGCACTCGTGCAGCGGATGGCGACCGAACTCGGGATCGACGTCGATACCCCGGGCGACGCCGGCTGATTGCCCGCCCGAGCCAACTCGACACCGGCGCGCATTTGAGTCGTGGATGGAGAAGCGATTCAGCCGATGCTGATTCGCGTGGCACCTGCGTCGACGAGCCGGAACAGCAGATCCTCGACGGCCGCGCCCGGCGCCGAGCCCAGGTCCGCATTGACGCGCCATCCTTGCTCCGTGCCCGCCGGTTCCGACAGATAGTGAACGATGCCGTGCAGGCCGTCCTCGGCCGGCTCGCCTACGTCGTCGGCGTCGAACCACGCGAAGAACCATGTCCTGAACGCGTCGGTGGCCGCGGCCTCGCCGATGCCGTCGGCTTCGATCGTCGCCCAGTCCCACACGAACGGCCGGATCGACACCGCCGCCGTTTCGAGTTCGAACGCGAACGGTTCGAAGTCCAGTTGCGTGGTCGAGTCGACCATTGCCGGCTGGCCGGCCGATTCGCCTTCGGTGTGAACGATGTCGGCGCGGCACGGCAGTGCGAGCGGGCCTTCGGTGGCCAGCGTGCCGTCGGCTTTCCGGTAGGCCGGTTCGACGACGGCCGCCGGTTGCGCTGCCGCTTGTGCGAGCAGGTCGGCGTAGGGCTGGCGGATGGCGCTGAGCAGTTCGGATACGGTCATCGTGGCGTGTCGGGTCATGTTGCGTACGATCAATCACAGACAGGTGGTGCGTCGTGCCGCCTGCGCAGAAGGCGAGGCGTCATCGGCAGCGGACAGCGATGATCGTACGGTACGTCGGCCACACGCGACCACTCGGCCGAACGGCCGGCGCCCCGGGTCGCGTTGCGGCTGGCGACCGGCGGCGCTTGCATGAAGCCCGTTCCATGAAGCCCTGTCGACAGGCCCGGAAACGTCGGCAGGCGCGCGCCCGAAACGCGCGGCATCGGCGCAACGCGCCGAATGCCCGGGCGATCCGTTGCGGATCGCCGTTCTTTCGCCCGGCCTCTTGACGCAGATCGCATGCCCCCGCCGCGCCTCGCTGCCGCCTTGCGCGAGTGCCATAATCGAGCCTGCACCTCATTCCAGACGTCCCCCGGAGAATCACCATGCAGAACCTCGACAATCCTTCCCATGATCGCGAGGTAGGCAGTGCCGACGCGACGCAGGACACCACGCGTATCGACGACGTCCGCATCGGCGCCGTGCGTCCGCTGATCTCGCCGGCGCTGCTGCAGGACGAACTGCCGGTGCCGGCCGCCACGCAGACGCTCGTCGAGGACACGCGCCGCGCGATCGGCGACATCCTGCACGGCCGCGACGACCGGCTGCTGCTCGTCGTCGGCCCGTGCTCGATCCACGATCACGACCAGGCGCTCGAGTACGCCCGCCGCCTGAAGGCCGCCGCCGATGCGCTGAAGGACGACCTGCTGATCACGATGCGCGTGTACTTCGAGAAGCCGCGCACGACGGTCGGCTGGAAGGGCTACATCAACGATCCGCGCCTCGACGGCAGCTTCCGCATCAACGAAGGGCTGCGCGCGGCGCGGCAACTGCTGCTCGACATCAACGCGCTCGGCCTGCCTGCGTCGACCGAATTCCTCGACCTGCTGAGCCCGCAGTACATCGCGGACCTGATCGCGTGGGGCGCGATCGGGGCGCGCACGACCGAGAGCCAGAGCCATCGTCAGCTGGCATCGGGGCTGAGCTGTCCGATCGGTTTCAAGAACGGCACCGACGGCGGCGTGCAGGTCGCATCCGACGCGATCGTCGCCGCGCGCGCGAGCCATGCGTTCATGGGGATGACGAAGATGGGCATGGCCGCGATCTTCGAGACGCGCGGCAACGACGACGCGCACGTGATCCTGCGCGGCGGCAAGAACGGGCCGAACTACGACGCCGAACACGTCGAGGCGAGCTGCGCGGTGCTGCGCAAGAGCGGGTTGCGCGAGCAGGTGATGGTCGATTGCTCGCATGCGAATTCCAACAAGTCGCACGAGCGGCAGATCGAGGTCGCGCAGGATCTCGCGCGGCAGCTGTCGCAGGGCGAGCACCGGATCGTCGGCGTGATGGTCGAGAGCCATCTCGAGGCCGGGCGCCAGGATCTGAAGCCGGGCGTGCCGCTGCAGTACGGCGTGTCGATCACCGATGCGTGCCTGAGCTGGACGCAGACGGAGCCGGTGCTCGACGTGCTGGCGGAGGCGGTGCGGCATCGCAGGGTGTATTCGCGCAACGCGTGAGGCGGTGTGACTGCGTGGCGGGGCCGGGGACGTCCGCCGCACGGTCCGTGCGCCGGTGACGACCGGATGCCCGTCTCCGACGTTCTCCCGATCGACATGCCGCGGCGCGCACATCCTGTCCGCACGGACATTGATCTTCATCCGTGTCGCCCCGCCTGTCACGTCGCACTCCGAACGCACGATCCGGCGAATGCCGCTACCATGAAGCCGTGTTGCACGCTGCGGTCCGGCCACGCCGGTCCGTCATGCACACACGCAGTGGCGGCGCGGCTGGCCGCCACGCGACCGACGAAGCGCGGGGCGCTCACCGATCAGCCGTTGCGCCCGCGTCGCTTCGCTCCCGGAATCAACAACAACCGAACCGGAGTGCAATACATGAAGTTCTACAAGACCCTCATCGCGGCAACCGTCCTCGCATCGAGCGTCAGCGCGCACGCGCAGATCGCCGGCGCGCAGCCGCTCAGCGTGACCGTCGAGCAATCGCAGGCGCTGCTCGAAGGCTGGAGCGTGAAGAAGAGCGTGCTCGGCAAGGCCGTGTACAACGACGCGAACCAGAAAGTCGGCACGGTGCGCGACCTGATCGTCGCGCCGGACGGCTCGGTGTCGGCGGCGATCGTGTCGGCGGGCGGCTTCCTCGGCGTGGCCGCGCATGACGTCGCGGTGCCGATCGCGTCGCTCGACGTGCGCAACGGCAACATCTACCTGCCGGGCGCGACGAAGGACGCGCTGAAGGCCACGCCGGCATTCCAGTACGCGAAGGTGCCGTCGCCGCCGAAGCCGAAGAAGGCCGACGACAAGCACTGATCCACGCGGCCCGGCGCGCGACCTGCCATGCCCGGCCGGCCGCGCGCCGGGCCGCGCCACGTCGCGTCGCGCGCCGATCCATTACGGGCGCAGTGCGCGCCCGCGCTCGGTCTACGTAATTCTACGTAGCCCCGCATACGTAGTTGTGCGCTTGTAAGCTGCCCCTGTCGCGCGGAATACTACGGCCCATCGCCGCGGCATCCACGAGACGCGGCACGACGCATCGACGTCACGCGGGTTCGGCGCCTGGCCGGATCCACTCAAAACCACATTGGAGACCAGGAGACGCCATGAATCGGGCTTCCAGTACCCTGCTATGGATCGCCGTCGCGCTGCTCGGCGCATTCGCGTTCGGGACGATCGCACTCGCGCACGGCGAACGCGTCAGCGCGCTGTGGATCGTGATCGCCGCAGTCTGCGTATATCTGATCGCATATCGCTTCTACAGCCGTTTCATCGCCAGCAAGGTCATGCAGCTCGACGGGCTGCGGATGACGCCGGCCGTCCGGCACAACGACGGCCTCGACTACGTACCGACCAACAAGTACGTGCTGTTCGGCCATCACTTCGCCGCGATCGCCGGCGCCGGGCCGCTCGTCGGCCCCGTGCTCGCCGCGCAGATGGGCTACACGCCCGGCATGCTGTGGATCCTGGCCGGCGTCGTGTTCGCCGGCGCGGTGCAGGACTTCATCGTGCTGTTCATCTCGACGCGCCGCGACGGCCGCTCGCTTGGCGACCTCGTCAAGATGGAGCTCGGCACGGTGCCCGGCGTGATCGCGCTGTTCGGCGCGTTCCTGATCATGGTGATCATCCTCGCGGTGCTCGCGCTGATCGTCGTGAAGGCGCTGACGAATTCGCCGTGGGGCACGTTCACCGTCGCCGCGACGATTCCGATCGCGCTGTTCATGGGCGTCTACACGCGCTACATCCGTCCGGGCCGCATCGGCGAAGTGTCGATCATCGGCTTCGTGCTGCTGATGGCGTCGATCGCGTTCGGCCAGACCGTGCACGATTCGCCGGCGCTCGCCGCCTGGTTCACGTTCAGCGGCACGCAGCTCACGTGGATCCTGATCGGCTACGGTTTCGTCGCATCGGTGCTGCCGGTGTGGCTGCTGCTCGCGCCGCGCGACTACCTGTCGACGTTCCTGAAGATCGGCACGATCCTCGGCCTTGCGATCGGCATCCTGGTCGTCGCGCCGGAACTGAAGATG
Source organism: Burkholderia sp. Bp9090 (assembly GCF_003857985.1). NCBI lineage: Bacteria > Pseudomonadati > Pseudomonadota > Betaproteobacteria > Burkholderiales > Burkholderiaceae > Burkholderia > Burkholderia sp. Bp9090. The sequence continues at coordinate 170,954 of NZ_QTPV01000005.1, read as the reverse complement.
CCCGCGTTGACGAAGTTCGTCGACGGCACGGGCCCGGTATGGTCGGGCAACCTGTTCCCGTTCCTGTTCATCACGATCGCGTGCGGCGCGGTGTCGGGCTTCCACGCGCTGATCTCGTCGGGCACGACGCCGAAGCTGATCGACAACGAAACCAACGCACGCTTCATCGGTTACGGCGCGATGCTGATGGAATCGTTCGTCGCGATCATGGCGCTGGTCGCCGCGTGCGTGATCGAGCCGGGCATCTACTTCGCGATGAACGCGCCGGCCGCCGTGCTCGGCTCCACGCCGGAAGCCGTCGCGAACACGGTCACGCAATGGGGCTTCGTGCTGACGCCCGACATGCTGACGCAGACCGCGAAGGCCGTCGGCGAAACGACGATCATCGCGCGTGCGGGCGGCGCGCCGACGCTGGCCGTCGGCATGGCGCACATCCTGCACCAGGTGATCGGCGGCGAAGCGATGATGGCGTTCTGGTATCACTTCGCGATCCTGTTCGAGGCGCTGTTCATCCTGACGGCGGTCGACGCCGGCACGCGCGCGGGCCGCTTCATGCTGCAGGACCTGCTCGGCACGTTCCACCCGGCGCTCAAGCGCACCGAGTCGCTGCCCGCGAACCTGGTCGCCACCGCGCTGTGCGTGGCCGCGTGGGGCTACTTCCTGTACCAGGGCGTGGTCGATCCGCTCGGCGGCATCAACACGCTGTGGCCGCTGTTCGGCATCTCGAACCAGATGCTCGCCGCGATCGCGCTGGTGCTCGGCACCGTCGTGCTGTTCAAGATGAAGCGCGAGCGCTACGCGTGGGTGACGATCGTGCCGACCGCATGGCTGTTGATCTGCACGCTGACGGCCGGCTGGCAGAAGATCTTCGATGCGAACCCGAAGGTCAGCTTCCTCGCGCACGCGGCGAAGCTGCAGGCCGCGGTGGACGAAGGCAAGGTGCTCGCGCCGGCGAAGTCGATCGCGCAGATGCAGCGGATCATCTTCAACGACTACATCGATGCGGCGCTGGCCGGCCTGTTCATCTTCGTCGTCGTGGCGATCGCGGGGTACGGGCTGCTCGCCGTGCTGCGCGCGCGCCGCGAGTCGAAGCCGACCGTGCGCGAGACGCCGTACGAAGCGATGCCGGCCGCGCAGGCGCTTGGCAGCGGACGTTAAAGGGAGGCCGCGATGTTCAGCGATCTGGGCAGCGACCTGCGCAGCGCGGGGCGTTACCTCGGGCAGGCGTTGCGGCTGATGGTCGGCCTGCCCGACTACGACACCTACGTCGCGCACATGCGCGACACCCATCCGGACCGCGAGCCGATGACGTATGAGGAATTCTTCCGCGAGCGTCAGAATGCGCGGTACGGGTCGGGGGCAGGGAAGTGTTGCTGAAGCGGGCCGGCAAAGCCGGCCGGTAAGGGCACCACCAAGGGCAGTCCGGTGACGGACCAGGAAGCGCCGCGAAGGCATTCGCGGCGCTTTTTATTTGGCGGGCCGGGGCGGGCATGTTTGCTGCCTGTCGTGGTTGCGGCGGTTGGCCCGCTTCAGCGCGGCTTGATCCGGCCGCCGGTATCATAGGGCTCTACTTTTTTCCGATGAATCCGCGCAGGAGAACCCGTCGTGCATGTCGGTGAGCGTTTCAACAGCATTTCCCATCTCGTCGGCGCGGTATTGTCGGTGGCAGGGCTGGTCGCGCTGGTGACGATGGGTGCGCTCGACCGCGATCCTTACAAGATCGTGAGCTTCAGCGTGTACGGCGCGATGCTGATCCTGTTGTACGGGATCTCGACCGCGTATCACAGCGTGCGCAACCCGCGGCTCAAGGCGATCCTGCAGAAGTGTGACCATTCGGCGATCTATCTGCTGATCGCGGGCAGCTACACGCCGTTCACGCTCGTCACGCTGCGCGGCCCGTGGGGCTGGTCGCTGTTCGGCGTGAGCTGGGGGCTCGCCGCGTTCGGGATCGTGCAGGAGCTCACGCTCGGACGGCGCACGCGCATCGTGTCGATGATCCTGTACGTGCTGATGGGCTGGCTCGCGCTCGTCGCGATCCGCCCGCTGATCCATGCGTTGCCGCCGGTGGGTACCGCATGGCTCGTGGCCGGCGGCGTCATCTACAGCGCCGGGATCTACTTCTTCATCAACGACGAACGCATCCGCCACGGGCACGGTATCTGGCACCTTTTCGTGCTGGCCGGCAGCCTGTGCCAGTTCGTCAGTGTCGCGATGTATGTGGCGTGAGCGACGCGGGACGCAGACGAAGGCGCAGCCGCATGCGGCTGCGGCCGTGTCAGCCGGAGCAGGCGCGCCGTGCGTTCTTCGTGGTCGTCGGCGTCAGGTGCGACCGGCCGCTGGCGCGACGTTGCGCAGCGTGTTGAACCCGACCCACCCCCAGTAGACGCGATGATGCGCGATCAGCCCGTCGCGCAGATCCATCACCTCGACGAGATCGACCTGATCGCCGTCCGGCGTTTCGCGCGGATATTCCCAGGTGAGTTGCTTGCCGTTCGAAAAGAACAGGCCCGTGCGGTACCAGCGTCCGAGCCGGTTGCCCGGATTGCGCAGCCCTGCCGCGAAGAACGCGCCGATCGCGGGCTTGCCGTGCAGCACGCCCGAGCCGTGATCGGGCAGCGTGGCGACGATCAGCGGCGTTTCGAGGATCGCGTCGTCCGCGTACAGCGACATCAGCGCATCGAGGTCGCGTGCGACGACGGCGGCGTGCCAGTCTCGATGGATGCGGTGCGCATCGGTGTCGGCGTGGGTCATGGTGCGTTCCGGCAAGCGTGGATAACGGCACCACTGTATTGATGCAACGCTGTCGGACGTTTCACCGCAGGCCGAAACGTGGATGGTGCGTGCGCCGAGCGCAACCGCAACCGCAACCGCAACCGCAACCGCGTTCCGCCGTTCGCGTCAGCCCCCCAGCGCGCCGAGATTCAGTTCATGCGACTTGCCGATCCACACCGCGCTGTCGCGATGGTCGCGCAGTTCGTCGTTGGTATTCGGATGCAGGAAGATGTCGAGCGCGCCGTGATTCAGCACGAGCCACGGCACGATGGTGTCGAACCGCGTGGCGTCGAATGCGATCTGGTACGACCAGGCCGGATGCGGGCCGACGAGGCGTTCGTGAAAGCGGCCGAGCTCGATGATCGCGCCGAACCGCTCTTCGACGACGAGGCGAAACGCCCAGGCCGCGTCGCGGCTGGCGGCGTCGAAGTAGACGTGTGCGTGCCAACTGTTGATCGCGGTGGAATCGATATCAGCCATGACGGGACTCGTGAGAGGAATAGGGAAGGCATGAGCGCCGTCACTTGCGGCGCGATGGGCAATTATCGCGCGTCCTTGTCGGACACGTCTTGTCGCGAAGCGATAAATCGGCGTGAAGAATGGTTGCGCGTCAAAGAAACCGGCGGGTTCGTTGAGGTATTTCCCGCGCGGGCCGGCATGCGCGGCATCGTGCCGCAAGCCCGGCCGGCGCGGGCTCCGAGCGAAATCGCTTCGGCAATACGTCATTTCGAAAATGGCAAAAGCGATTCGCGCACTGCATCGAATCGTCTGCAAAAACGCGATCAGGTCGTTGAATGAAATAAAGAAATTCCACTCGGGCGGCATTGGCGAGTCGCGCGCGTCACGCGCCGGCCGTCAGTGCCGAAAATATCAATTGCGGAATCGGCTATTCAAGCGCGCGGCCGCGCGACATACGATGGTTTCACCGCATCGACGTCGAAGATCGATGCGGACGCAACCATCTGGAGGCCATGATGCGATCCGTTGTTTCCCTTGCAGTGCTGTCCGGCGCGCTTGCCGCGCTGCCCGCCGCGAGCTTCGCGCAGTCCGTCGACACCGAGCGGCAGTCGAACGTCGCGCCGTTGACCTGGTCCGCGGCGCGTGCCGAAACCGACGCGCAACTGATGCAGATGACGCGCGCCGGCTATCGCGCGACGACGGCCGGCAACCAGAACTATCCGCTCGCGATGCAGCGTGCGCTCGAACGCGTACGGAACCCGGTGCCCGACCGCTCGCGCGACGAGAAGGCCGCGATGGAAGCGCGTGCGGCCAGCGCCGCGCAGAGCGGCCATCCGGTAAAGGCGTTCTTCGTGAAGACCGCGTACTACCTGAAAGGCGAGAACACGTTCTGATGCGGGAGACGAGCATGGCATGCGCGAACCGACTCGCCGACGCGTGGCGCGCGTCGACGATCCGCCGGCTGCCGCGCGCGTGCGCGACGCGGCGGCGTGACGATCCGTACGCCGCGCGGCGCCGCGCGAACGGCCATCGCGCCGCGCGCCCCGGCGCAGTCGCGTGCCGCACCGGGTTGCCGCGCTTCGACGCGGACGACGTTGCCGCCAGCGAGAGCGGATCATGAAGGCCGTCCGGAAAAGCCGTCGCCATCCGCCGCTGACGCGCGAATGGCTGCTGCCGTTGCCGCCCGCGCATGTGCGCGACATCTCGCTGAAATGCCACATGGCGCTCGTCGCGCTGCGTGGCGAGCACGGCAGCGAAACGTTGCTGATGCGGTTGCGCACGAGCGTCTACCTGGTGTTCCTCGCGCTCGACGACGCGGTATCGGCGGACGCGAGCATCGACCTGTGCGTCGATGCGGAGCGCATGCTCGATGCGAGCGTCGCGCGCGCGGCGGAAAGCGGCGCATGGACGCTGCACGACGACGAATGCGCGGTGCTCGAGCGCATCCTCGCCGCGAACGATGCGTGCGTCGCGACGCTCACGCGGCACCGGCTCGCCGAGCTGTGGCGTCACGTCAGTGCGTTCGCGTCGGCCGACCAGCCGGCCCTCGTCGCGCAAGCCGCGGCGAAGATGCGGGAACCGGCCGTTCTGCATTGAGCATCGTCGACGCGACCGGCGCCGCGCGATGTTTCATACCTGTCCCATTCCCCGGCGCCGACGCTCGCCGTCTAATGTCATGACGGGAACCGGACGGGTTCGGTCGATGACGATCCATCGTCGCGTGGGCGATGATCGTACGTGTCGGCGTGAACGCATCCGTTTCGATCAGGAGGAGCGATGGCGCTATACAGGATCGGCGGCTACTTCACGTGCGGAAGCGGCCGCGCATTCAGCGAGAACCTGCCGCCGGGCAGCGAAGTGACGATCGCGGGCATCTATCGATGCACCGTATGCGGCGACGAGATCGGCATTGCGAAGCGGCAGACGCTGCCGTCCGACGACGAGCATCGGCACGATCTCGATCCGCCGTCCGACCCGCTGCTCGACCCCGGCCCGACGGCATGGCAATTGATCGCGGCCGCGGAGTCGAGACACTAGGCGAGCGGCGTTCGCCTGCTCATGTGTGCGCGGATGCGCGCCGCTCCCCGCACGAACGCCGACACAACCCAAGCCCGACAAAACAAAAGCGCCACGGAGCGAACTCCGTGGCGCTTCTTCGATGCCGGCCGATGCGGAGGCGCGAACCTCCGCATGGCGACACGCGCTTAAGCCGCCGTTGCCGGCTTGGCCGGCTTCTGCAGCTTGCCCTTGCCGGCGCGCTGGATTTCCTCGAGCTTGATCTCGACGTGGCGCGAGAACACGTACTCGGCCGGACGCTGCTTCGCGATCGAGATGTCCGGCGCGAACGCGCCTTCGGTCTTGATGCCCTTCCGGCTCACGGCGAACGCCTTCAGCGGATGCGCGATCGTGTCCATCACGGCGGTGGCTTCGAAGCCGCAGTGGACCATGCAGTCCGCGCACTTCTCGTAGTTGCCGACGCCGTAGTTGTCCCAGTTCGTGTCTTCCATCAGTTCCTTGAAGGTCTTCACGTAACCTTCGCCGACCAGATAGCACGGCTTCTGCCAGCCGAACACGGTACGCGCCGGGTTGCCCCACGGCGTGCACTTGTACGTCTGGTTGCCGGCCAGGAAGTCGAGGAACAGCGACGACTGGCTGAACGACCAGCGCTTGCCGCCTTCGCCGCGCTTCAGGATTTCGCGGAACAGGTTCTTCGTCTTGTCGCGGTTCAGGAAGTGCTGCTGATCCGGCGCGCGCTCGTACGCATAGCCCGGCGACACGGTGATGCCGTCGACGCCGATCGGCCCCAGCGTATCGAAGAACTTCGCGACGCGCTCGGGGATCGCATCGTTGAACAGCGTGCAGTTGATGTTCACGCGGAAGCCGCGGCGCTTCGCTTCCTTGATGGCCGCGACCGCCTTGTCGTATACGCCTTCCTGCGACACGGAATGGTCGTGCATTTCCTTGTCGCCGTCGAGGTGGACCGACCAGACGAAGTACGGATTCGGCTCGTAGTCGTCCATCTTCTTTTCCATCAGGAGCGCGTTCGTGCACAGGTACACGAACTTCTTGCGCTTCATGATGCCCTTGACGATCTCCGGCATCTCCTTGTGGAGCAGCGGCTCGCCGCCGGCGATCGACACGATGGGCGCGCCGCACTCGTCGACGGCTTCCAGGCATTCCTCGACGGACAGGCGCTGGTTCAGGATCGGGTCCGGATAATCGATCTTGCCGCAGCCGTTGCAGGCGAGGTTGCAGCGGAACAGCGGCTCGAGCATCAGCGCGAGCGGATAGCGTTTGTTGCCGGACAGGTGTTGGCGCATGATGTATGCGCCGACGCGGACTTGCTGGAGCAGCGGAATAGACAAGAGATGTCCTCCTTAAACTTCGCGGGCGACAGCTTGCGTAAGCTTCGCCGGCAACTTGAATTCGACTTTTTCCTCACGGCCCGCCATCGTCGTGACATCGACGGGCCCCAGCGCGCGCAGCGCGCCGATTACATCCTCGACCATTTCCTCGGGTGCCGACGCGCCGGCGGTCAGGCCGACCGTCTGCACGCCCGCGAACCATTCGGCCTTCACTTCCGAGCCGTCGGCGACGAGATAGCTCGGTACACCGCTTTCGGTGCCGATCTCGCGCAGGCGGTTCGAGTTCGAGCTGTTCGTCGCACCGACGACCAGCAGCACGTCGACCTGGCCGCTCAGCTCGCGCACGGCGGCCTGGCGGTTTTGCGTCGCGTAGCAGATGTCGCGCGTGTCCGGGCCGACGATGTCGGTAAACCGGCGCTGCAGCGCTTCGATGATGCCGCGCGTGTCGTCGACCGACAGCGTCGTCTGCGTGACGTACGCGACCGGCGTGTCGACCGGCAGCGTCAGCGTATCGACTTCGGCCTCGCTCTGCACGAGGATCACCTCGGCCGGGATCTGGCCGATCGTGCCCTCGACTTCCGGATGGCCCGCATGGCCGATCAGGATCAGCCGGCGGCCCGCCGCGACGTACTGGCGGCCCTGCACGTGCACTTTCGTGACGAGCGGGCAGGTGGCGTCCAGCACGTCGAGCCCGCGCGTTTCCGCGTCGCGTTCGACCGTCTGGGCGACCCCGTGCGCGCTGAAGATCGCCACGGCGCCGTGCGGCACCTCGTCGAGCTCCTCGACGAATCGAGCCCCTTTATTACGCAGGTTTTCGACGACGTGCCGGTTATGCACGATCTCATGACGCACATAGACCGGCGCGCCGTGCTGTTGCAGCGCGCGATCGACGATCTCGATCGCGCGGACAACCCCCGCACAAAAGCCGCGGGGCTGGGCAAGGATGACTCGCATAAGTGAGCGAACTCCGACGACAGACGCCGGGTTCGAAGAGCTGGCACCGCTCGCTCGCCCCGGCTTGATGTTATGAAGGCAGGAACGAACCGGCCAGGCCAGGCCCCGGAACCCCGAATTAATCGCGCATTTTAACCCTATCGGGCCGTCCTTGCTCTGGTGCTGTATCGGCCGTGTTGCATCCGCCGCAGCGCCGCGTCGGCGCTCGTGCGTGCGGAACCCGGTAAACTGCGCGGTTTCGCGGGCAGCCCGTCCGGCTGCCCGGCGTCGCGCTCATTTCAAGGCCATTCGATGACCGTCGATTCTTACGCGTATTGCCCTGCCGCTGGTGCGGTCAAGGGTGTTTTCACTCCGACCCCGATTGAGATCGAACGATCCGGGGCTGCTGGCGCCGGCGTCCGGCAGGAGGCGTGCCGATGATGCTGGCGATTACCTTCCTGGTGTCCGGCCTGTCGCTGGTGATCTGGATCGTGCTGCTGGTCGCGCGCGGCGGCTTCTGGCGCGCGCGACCCGCGCGGGCCCTGCCGCCGGAAGCGCGCGGCGCCGCGGCCGAGGCCGGCTGGCCGGCGGTCGTCGCGGTCGTGCCGGCGCGCAACGAGGTCGACGTGATCGCGCAAGCGGCGACGTCGCTGCTCGAGCAGGATTATCCGGGCGACTTTCATCTGATCATTGTCGACGACCACAGCGACGACGGCACCGCCGCCGCGGCCCGCGCGGCGGCGCTCGCGATCAACCGCGCCGACCGCCTGACCGTGCTGGCCGCGAAGCCGCTGCCGGCCGGCTGGTCGGGCAAGGTGTGGGCGCAGTCGCAGGGCATCGCCGCGGTGCGCACGCTCGGGCTGCCGGCCGACTATCTGCTGCTGACGGATGCCGACATCGGCCATCCGCCCGACGCGGTGGCCCAGCTCGTCACGCGCGCGCAGGCCGAACAGCGCGATCTCGTGTCGCTGATGGTGCGGCTGCGCTGCGATTCGTTCTGGGAAAAGGCGCTGATCCCGGCGTTCGTGTTCTTCTTCGCGAAGCTCTATCCGTTCTCGTGGATCAACAATCCGCGCAAACGGACGGCCGGCGCCGCGGGCGGCTGCATGCTGGTCAAGCGCAGCGCGCTGGAAGAGGCCGGCGGCATCGAATCGATCCGCGGCGCGCTGATCGACGACTGCAGCCTCGCCGCGCAGATCAAGCATCGCGGCAGCGGCCGGCATCCGATCCGGCTCGACCTTGCCGAGCGCAGCGTGTCGCTGCGTCCGTACGACAGCTGGCGCGACATCTGGAACATGATCGCGCGCACCGCGTTCACGCAGCTCCATTATTCGCCGCTGCTGCTCGCCGGCACGCTGCTCGGGATGACGATCATCTATCTCGTGCCGCCTGTGGCCGCGCTCGCATACGGCGCGCGGGCCTGGCCGGCGTGGCTGGCATGGGCGTCGATGTGCACCGCGTATGCGCCGATGCTGCGCTATTACCGGCGCTCGCCGCTGTGGGCGCCCGCGCTGCCGCTCGTGGCGCTGTTCTACGTCGGCGCGACGTTCGCGTCCGCGTGGCGCTACTGGCGCGGCAAGGGTGGTCAGTGGAAGGCGCGGGTGCAGGCGCCGGTGGAGCGCTGAAGCGGGCCGGCGGATGCCGGCCGTCAGGACCACCGGATTGCTGAAAACAGACAGCCCGAATCGACGTGAGCCGATTCGGGCTGTTTGCTTTCCGGCCGACGTCCGGTCGCCGCTGCGCGCGTGCTTACCGCTGCGTCAGCATCATGTACATCTGGATCACGACGTCCGGCGAGAACGTGAACGGCACCCAGCCGTAGCCGGTGTGGCGCGCGACCAGCAGACGATCGCCGTTCGACTGCTTCTGCACGGCCATCATCGGGTTCTTCGTCGTCACGAAGCGCCAGCCGGCCGGGATGCCCGGCGGCGGTTCCGGCTGCATCGACGCGCGCGCATGCGCGAGTTCCTCGATCAGCTGGCCCAGTTGTTCCGGGTGCAACGTGATCGACTGGCCGTTGACGGTCAGCGTCAGTTCGTTCTGCGACGGGCGCGCGACGTGCAGCGTCGCCTTGTCCGCGGGGGCGTCGGCGCCTGCTTCGGCCGCGGGTGCGACTTCGATCGCGGCGTCGGCGACGGTGGTCGCGACGACGTCGGTGATCGCGTCGGCCGCCGCAGCGGCGACTTCATCGGCGGCAGCCGGCGCGGTGGCGTTCGTCATCGGCTCAACGGCGGACCCGACGGCCGGTTCGACCGCCTCAGCCGCGACGGCCGGCTCGATGGCCAAAGCTGCCGCGTTCGTCGCGGCGTCCTTCACGACGGCTTCGACCAGCGCTTCCGCGTCGGCGATCGCCTTCGCGTGACGCTCGGCGGCCGCTTCGGCCTGCGCGATCGCTTCGGTATGGCGCTGCGCGACGGCCTCGGCCTCGGCGGTCGCCTCCGCATGGCGTTGCGCGGCCGCGTCGGCTTGCGCGATCGCTTCGGCGTGACGCTGCGTGATCGCTTCGGCTTCGGCGGTTGCCTCGACATGGCGTTGCGCAGCCGCTTCCGCTTCGGCGATCGCCTGCGTGTGACGCTGCGCGAGTGCCTCGGCCTCGGCGATCGCGGCCGCGTGGCGCTGCGTCGCGGCCTCGGCTGCGGCGGTCGCCTCCGCATGGCGCTTCGCGGCGGCTTCGGCTTCCGCGGCGGCCGCCGCATGACGCTGCGCGGCCGCGTCCGCTTCGGTCGCGGCGGCGTGATGACGCTGCGCGGCGGCCTCGGCTTCGGCGATCGCGGCCGCATGACGCTGCGACGCGGCTTCGGCATCCGCGTGGCGCTGCGCGAGCGCCTCGGTCAGCGCGGTCGCTTCGGCGTGCCGCTGGACGGCGGCCTCGGCCTGCGCGGCGGCTTCGGTGTGGCGTTGGGCGGCGGCTTCGGCCGCGGCGGTGGCGTCGGCGTGGCGCTGCTGCGCGGCATCGGCGTCGGCGGCTGCGGCCGTGTGGCGCTGCGCGGCGGCCTGTGCTTCGGCTTCCGCGGCGGCGTGACGTGCGGCGGCGGCCTGGGCTTCCGCCGCGGCGGCGCGCGCGAACGCTTCCGCGCTGCGTGCCGCCTGCTGCGCGGCGTGGTGATCGTGGAGGAGCTGATCGACGCCCGCGTTGAGCGAATCGATCTGTTCGTTCAGGTTCATGCGTGTCTTCTCTGCGTAAGACCCGCGATTTTAACCGCTGCGCCGGTGCCGGTCCGTCAGCGACGTGTAACAAAGTGCGCAAAGCGGCGTGAAATACGCCGCTTTGTGTTACTTCAGGTAGCCCGCCGAGCCGAACCAGTCGAGCGCATCGCGCAGTCCTTCGCGGTACGGACGCGCACGGTAGCCGAGCTCGCGCTCGGCCTTCGCGGACGTGAAATACATCTTGTTCTTCGACATCCGCAGCCCGTCGACGGTCACGAACGGCTCCTTCTTCGTGAACTTCGCGACGGCCTCCGCACCGACGGCGAGCGGGTAGAGCGGCCAGCGCGGCAGCGCGATCGTCGGCGCCTTGCGGCCCGTCATCTGTGCGATGTCGGCCAGCATCTGCTGCAGCGGCAGGTTCTCGCCGCCGAGGATGTAGCGCTCGCCGATCCGGCCGCGCTCGAGCGCGAGGAAGTGGCCGTGCGCGACGTCGTCGACGTGCACCAGGTTCAGCCCGGTATCGACGAACGCGGGAATCTTGCCGAGCGCGGCCTCGACGATGATGCGGCCGGTCGGCGTCGGCTTTACGTCGCGCGGGCCGATCGGCGTCGACGGGTTGACGATCACGGCCGGCAGCCCTTCGTCGGCGATCATCCGCTCGACCGCGCGCTCGGCCAGCACCTTGCTGCGCTTGTACACGCCGATCGCCTGCTCGGCGGTCAGCGGCCGGTTCTCGTCGGACGGATCGCCGGCGCTCGTGACCTTCAGCGTCGCGACGCTGCTCGTGTAGACGATCCGTTCGACGCCTTCGGCGCGCGCCGCGCGCATCGTCGCGACTGCGCCTTCGAGGTTCGCGCGCTCGATCTCGTGCGGGTCCGGCGCCCACAGCCGGTAGTCGGCCGCCACGTGCAGCAGGTAGCGCACACCGCGCAGCGCGGCGCGCATCGACGTCTCGTCGCGCATGTCGCCGGTGACGATCTCGGCGTCGAGATCCGCGACGTTCGTGCGCGGGCTGGTCGGGCGCACCAGCACGCGCACCGCATAGCCTTTCTGCTGCGCGATGCGTGCGACGGCCGAGCCGACGAAACCGGACGCGCCGGTGACGAGAACGAGATCGCGGGAAGTATCAGTCATGCGTTTCCTTCAGGGCCGCGCGCGGGCGGCGCGGCGGTTGTGCGTCGGCGAGATTGTACGTGGTCGGCGCGCCCGGCGACGCGAGCGCCGTCCTCCGGCACGCACGCATCGCCGGGCAGCAAACCCGCAGTTGCGTGCTCGCGCGGGCGGCTGCACTGGCGACGGCGCCGAGCCGGCCCGCCGGGCCCGTGTGCGAAGCGGCCGACGCGACTACAATGCCGGGCTTGAATGGATTGCACGACGGGAGGGCGACGCGATGAGCCGCAATGAACTGGACGAACGGATCGAGACCTACTACGTGCGGGTGCGCGGCGTCGTGCAGGGCGTCGGTTTCCGTCACGCGACGGTGCGCGAGGCGCATGCGCTGAAGCTGCGCGGCTGGGTCGCGAATCTCGAGGACGGCAGCGTCGAGGCGATGATCCAGGGCCCGGGCGCGCAGATCGACCGGATGCTCGCGTGGCTGCGCCACGGGCCGCCGTCCGCGCGCGTGACCGAGGTGACGTTCGAGGAGCGCCACGTCGAAAAGCGCTTCGAGCGCTTCCAGCAGCAGTAACGCGCAAGGCTAAAAGAACATGACGGGGTATCCGGAGGCCGGGCGCGGCATCGCGCTGTCGGTGATGGCGTCGACGCTGTTCGCGCTGATGTCCGCCTACGCGAAACTGCTCGCGCCGCTCACGGGGCTCGACATCTTCGCGTGGCGCATCCTGTGGACCGCGCCGGGCGCGCTCGCCCTGATCGCGCTGCGCGGCCGCTGGCCGGCGCTCGTCGAACTCGTGCGGCGCGGCGTGCGCGACTGGCGCCTGCTGGTCGCGCTGCCCGCGAGCGCGGCGCTGCTCGGCCTGCAGCTGTGGCTGTTCCTGTGGGCGCCGCTGCACGGACGCATGCTCGAAGTGTCGCTCGGCTATTTCCTGCTGCCGCTGACGATGGTGCTCGTCGGCCGCTTCTACTATCACGAACGGCTCGATCCGCTGCAATGGGCGGCGGTCGCATGCGCGGCGCTCGGCGTCGCGCACGAGGTATGGGCGACGCGCGCGTTCGCGTGGCCGACGCTCGTCGTCGCGCTCGGCTATCCGCCGTATTTCGTGCTGCGCCGCCGGATCAACGCCGATTCGCTGGCCGCGTTCGCGCTCGAGATCGTGCTGCTGTGTCCGGTCGCGTTCGCGATGGTGTCGGCGAGCGCGACGCCGGTCGCCAGCCATCCGCGGCTGTGGGCCGTGCTGCTGCCGGGGCTCGGCGTGCTCAGCACGCTCGCGCTCGCGAGCTACCTGAAGGCGAGCCGGATGCTGCCGATGGCGCTGTTCGGGATCCTCGGCTACGTCGAACCGGTGCTGCTCGTCGCGGTGTCGCTGCTGCTGCTCGGCGAGACGCTGAGCGTCGCGCAGCTCGCGACGTACGGGCCGATCTGGGCGGCCGTTGCATTGACCGCGTGGCACAGCGCGATGCTGATGCGGCGCTTGCCCGCGCGCGGCTGAGCATCGCCGCCCGGCCGTGCGACGGCGGCAACGAACGTGCCGCGCAGTGCGCATTGCTTGCGTCGCGTCACGCGATGCCGGCGTCGAACCGGCATCGCGCTGATGTGCAGCTGACGTCTGGCTGGCGGCCTCGCCAGCGTTGCATCGCCGATGTCACGCCTGTAATCGAACAGAAGATTCCGTTGCACTTTGTTACTTAGGGTATCTCCCGACCGGCCGCTAGACTGATCTGACCGCCTCCTCTTCGTATGCGGCTTTTCCATGAACGGTCATTTTCGTGCCGGGCCGGCCGGGTTGGCGCGATACGAGCATACGCGTAGCGCCGCCGATCGCGTTCGCCTTCTCCCTTCCGAATCCTCCTTCGGTGCATGCCGCACCGTCGTCGTGCAGGTGCGGCCATGTCGTTGAACACACCGCCTGCCGTCCCGATGCCGCCGACCCGTAGCGCGCGCCTGATCGAAGTCGATTTCTTCCGCGGCATCGTGCTGCTGATGATCGTCGTCGATCACATCGGCGCGAGCGTGCTGTCGCGCGTGACGCTCCATGCATTCGCGCTGTGCGATGCAGCCGAGGTGTTCGTGTTCCTCGGCGGCTTCGCGACCGCGAGCGCGTACGGCGCGATCGCCGACCGGCACGGCGCGCGCGCGGCGCAGCGGCGGTTCGTGCGCCGCGCGATGCAGATCTACCGCGCGTTTCTCGCGACGTCGACGCTGATGCTCGTCGTGTCCGCCGTGCTCGACCATTACGGGATCGACACGCCGAACCTCGCGCTCGACGACGTCAGTGTGATGCTCGCGTCGCCGCTCACGGGGCTCGCCGAACTGCTCACGTTCCAGCGCCAGCCGTATCTCGCGTCGGTGCTGCCGATGTACGTGCTGTTCGCGCTCGCGTCGCCGGTGATCGTGCCGTTCGCGCGCCGCCATCCGTGGCTCCTCGTCGCGTTCGGCGCGACGTCGTGGCTCGCGGCGGGCTGGCTCGGCCCCGAGCTGCTGGACACCGATGCGTTCCGCTGGAACTTCAACCCGTTCGCGTGGCAGCTGATGTTCGTCGCCGGCGTGCTCGCCCGCTGCCAGCCTTTCTACCGGTACGTCGCGCTCGGGCGCTGGAGCGCCGCGGCGACCGGCGTCGCGTGCGCGATCGTGCTCGGTTGTGCGAGCTACAAGCTGTTCTCGGGGCTGCCGTTGCCGGAAGGTATTCTCAAGCGCGATCTCGCGCTGCCGCGCATCGTGAGCTTCGCGGCGATTGCCTGGCTGATGGCCGACTGCGTGCGCTACGGCTGGATCGCGCGCATTGCGCGGGCCGTGCAGCCGGTCGTCGCGGTCGGCCGGCGCGGCCTGATCTGCTTCGTCGCGGGCGCGGCGATCTCGCTCGTCATCGATTCGCTGCTGCATCCGGTCGCGAACGGCGCCGAGCTGCGGCATATCGGCGTGGGCCTCGCGGCCGACGCATGCGCGGTCGGGCTGATGATGGCGGTGGCCGGTTCGGGAACGTGGTTCGCACGCCGGCGCGGCGCGGCCGCGTGAACGGTGCGGGAAAACGCGCAGGCGGCACGCAACGTGCCGCGCTGTGCGCTCAGTGAGGTGAGCCGATACGGGAGCGGGGGACGACGGTCGCGTCGTCGGATTCGGCGTCGTCGCGTTCGTCGGACTTCGGATCGTCCTGCTGCGCGAGCACCGCATCGGCTTCGGCCGCGGCCCGGGCGGCGCGCAATGTAGTGCAGCGCTGCGCGTGCCGGATGTCCGACAGTATCCTCAAGAGCCGAGTCGTCTTGTTTTTCATGATCTTCTCCCGCCAGTGCGCATCACGACGGAGCGGATGCGCCGTTGCAACCAGTGTAGGACGTGCTGGCCGCGCTGGCGGGAGAATGTGGCGTGCACGCCGCACGCCGAGGGATAGTACTTACTGCGCCGAGGCCATCGCCTGCGCCTGCACCGCTTCTTCCTCGCGGCGCTCTTCCGCGCAGCGCTGATGCTGGCGCGACAGGCGGTTCATCATCGGCAGCAGCAGCAGGGCGAGCAGCATGCCGATCGCGGCGAGCCAGCCGAGCTTCTCGAACAGCGACAGGTACAGCGGCAGCGATTCGGTGGCCGGCAGGTCGTGCGACGGCATCTGCGCGAAGTTCGCGACGACGCTGCCCAGATACTGCGACACACCCGTCGCGACGAAATACGCGCCCATCATGAAGCCGCTCATGCGCGCCGGCACGTAGCGGGCGATCATCGCGAGGCCGAGGCCGCTCACCAGCAGTTCGCCGAGCGAGTAGAGGCCGTAGCCCCACACCATGAACCACGACGACACGCGGCCGTCCACCGCGTAGCGGCCGCTGATCGTGAACACCAGGTAGCCGGCGGCTACCGCGCCGAAGCCGAACGCATACTTCGCGGCGACCGGCAGGTCACGGCCGCTCTTCGAGAACGCGTTGTAGACCCACACGAGCACCGGGCTCAGCATCATGATCCAGATCGGGTTCAGCGCCTGGAACTGCGCGGCGCTCCACGTGAACAGCGTCGTGCCGAACAGGATGAAGCGCGGATCGACGTTGCGCAGCGCGAACAGCGTGAGCGACGTCGACATCTGCACGTAGAAGATGAAGAACAGGATCACCTGGCCGATCAGCACGAGCGCCGCGATCAGGCCCGCGCGTTCCGAACGCTCCGACTTCGCGATCATGTACGCGAAGATCGCGAGGATCGCGAACGCCGCCGTCCATACGCTCGC
This sequence comes from Burkholderia sp. Bp9090, assembly GCF_003857985.1. Classification (NCBI taxonomy): domain Bacteria; kingdom Pseudomonadati; phylum Pseudomonadota; class Betaproteobacteria; order Burkholderiales; family Burkholderiaceae; genus Burkholderia; species Burkholderia sp. Bp9090. Next base: position 154,954 of record NZ_QTPV01000005.1, on the reverse strand, counting down.
GACTGCGAGCTGCTTGTGCTGCAGCACGTACAGCGTGACCAGCGCGAGCGCAACGCCGCCTGCCGCCACGCCGCCGAGGCGCTTCCAGCGGATCGGTTCGTCGTCGGGCTGCGAGCCGATGTGCGCGAGCGTGCGGTGCATCAGCATGAAGTTCAGGATCGCGAGCAGCATGCCGGCGCAGCAGACCGCGAACGCGGTGTGCCAGCCCCAGTGATCCTTGATCCACGGCGTCGCGAGCATCGACACGGTCGAGCCGATGTTGACCGCCATGTAGTAGATCGTGAACGCGCTGTCGATGCGCGCATCGTCGCCTTCGTAGATGCGGCGCACGAGGTTCGCCGCGTTGGCCTTGAACAGGCCGTTGCCGACGACGATCACGCCGAGCGATGCGTACATGTACGCCAGCGCGTCGTTCGGGATCGCCAGCATCAGGTAGCCGGCGCACAGCACGGCCGCGCCGATGATCATCGTGCGACGTGCGCCGAGCACCTTGTCGCCGATCCAGCCGCCGATCGACGGCGACGCGTAGACGAGCGCGGTGAACGCGCCCCAGGTCAGGTTCGCATGGCTGTCGGTGAAACCGAGCCGGTCGACCATGAAGAGGACCAGGAGCGCGGCCATACCGTAGTAGCCGAAGCGCTCCCACATTTCGATGAGGAAGACCGTCGTAAACGAACGGGTCTGTGAAACAGGTGCGTGCATCATCAATCTCGTTTGAAACGGACGGCGCGGATCGCGCGTCGCCTTGGGGTCGAACTGGCGCCGGAGCACGGTGGCCGGGTAGGCTTTGCGTCGGCGATGGAGCAGTCGGGCGGGTTAGCCCGGGCCGGGGTCGGACTCCGCCCGATAAGGCGGTGCGAGGCCCCGACCGGCACGCGAGTGGTAACGTTTGCCGGTCCGGTGCGTCAGGTCCGCGCCACTCAGGGAAACTCCCGATATGGCAGCAGCTTTCAGGAAAATTTGTCTCATCATCTATTTGTAAGCTTCGCGCCCGTTCTCCGAAAATTCCCGGAGAGCCGCTTGCAGCTTGCCTGTGAAGCCGGCGAGTCTGGCAAGATAGCGCGTCGTTTCGCCCGCTTCGTGCCCTGTTTAGTGCACCGGGCTCAACACCGAAGACGTGTGCGAACCCGAAGATTAAGCTATCTCGTATTAACTTAGTTACTTTCCATCAAACATTTTTTGACGACCACTTTTCGGCCTGCTATGGTTCCCCCCACTGAAAACTCGCGAGCGGCAGACGCTGCCGCACTCGGCAGCAAGATTCGCGCGTTGCGCCAACGACTCAAGCGCACGCTCGACGACACCGCTACCGCCGCGGGGATTTCGAAGCCGTTTCTGTCTCAAGTCGAACGCGGGCTCGCGTCGCCGTCACTGACGTCGCTGGCCGGTATCGCACAAGCGCTCGGCGTGACGGTGCAGTACTTCGTGGATACGCCGAGCGAGGAACGCTCGGTCTGCAGAGGCGATCAGTTGCGCTTCTTCGGATTCGCCGATTCGGCGAACCTGTTCGCGAGGCTGACCAACGTGACCGAAGGGCGTCAGCTCGAGGCGATCCTCGTGCGGATGCCGCCGGGGCAGAAGCGGTCGGAGGTGACGACCCATGCAGGAGAGGAATTCCTGTATGTGATTGAAGGGGAAGTGTCGCTGACGCTGGAAGGCAAGACGTTCGTCCTGCAGGCCGGTGACAGTTCGCACTATCAGTCGACGGTCCCGCACAGCTGGGTCAACACCGCGAAGGTCGAGTCGGTGGTGGTCTGGGTCGGTACGCCGCGGCTGTTCTAACGCACAGGTATTCCTTCGTTTCCAAGACGGAATGCCTGTCGAAAGAAACGTAAGGAATACTAAGATGCAATACGAGAATCACGGGCCTCCTCAATCGCTGTACCCGTCAGCGTCTCACGCGTAACCGCGGCATCCGCCGCGCATCGCTCGCCGAACAACTTTCTCAAGACTGCCACGATGAAATCCTTGCATGCCATGTCGGCCGTGCTGGCCGCGCTCGCCCTGACGACGCCCGTCGCCCACGCCGTTACCGTTCCGTCGAACGTCACGCTCGCTCCTCAACAGGACCTGACGCGCCAGGTGCCCGCCGAAGTCGAGTCGCTCGACCCGGCGCACATCGAATCGTGGACCGGCAACACGATCGGCCTCGACCTGTTCGAAGGGCTTGCCCGCATCGACGCGGCCGGCCAGGTCGTGCCGGGTGTCGCGCAGTCGTGGGAGCGCAAGACGCCGCAGACCTGGATCTTCAAGCTGCGCCACGATGCGAAGTGGAGCAACGGCCAGCCCGTGACGGCCGCCGATTTCGTCTACTCGTGGCAGCGCCTCGTCGACCCGAAGACGGGCTCGAAGTACACGATCCTCGTCGAGTTCGTGAAGAACTCGAAGGACATCATCGCCGGCAAGGCCGCGCCGACGACGCTCGGCGTGCGCGCAGTCGACCCGTACACGCTGGAAGTGACGACCGACGTGCCGGTCGCGTTCTTCCCCGAACTGACCGCGATGGTGCCGCTCGCGCCGGTGAACAAGGACACCGTCGCGAAGTTCGGCGACGCATGGACGCGTCCCGGCAACATCGTCAGCAACGGCGCGTACCAGCTCGTCGACTGGCAGCCGAACAACCGCATCGTGATCTCGAAGGACGCGAAGTACTGGAACGCGCCGAAGGTCGTGATCAACAAGGTCACGTACCTGCCGATCGAAAGCGACGAAACGGCGATGCGCATGTACCAGGCCGGCCAGATCGACTACAGCTACTCGATCCCGTCGGGCATCTTCCAGCAGGTCAGCAAGCAGTTCGGCGGCGAACTGCGCCCGGGCCTGCAGCTCGCGACCTACTACTACTACCTGAACAACAGCGACGCGGCGCTGAAGGACAAGCGCGTGCGCCAGGCGCTGTCGATGGTGATCGATCGCGACGTGCTGACGTCGAAGCTCACGCAGGCCGGCGAGAAGCCGATGTACGGCCTGATGCCGAACGGCACGAAGGGCGTGCACCCGTTCACGCCGGAATGGGCGTCGTGGCCGATGGCCAAGCGCGTCGCGACCGCGAAGGACCTGCTGAAGCAGGCCGGCTTCTCCGATGCGAAGCCGCTGTCGTTCACGCTCACGTACAACACCAACGACCTGCACAAGAAGGTCGCGCTGTTCACCGCATCGGAATGGCGCACGAAGCTCGGCATCGACACGAAGCTCGAGAACGTCGAGTTCAAGGTGCTGATGAAGGAGCGGCATGACGGCAAGGTGCAGATCGCGCGCGACGGCTGGTTCGCCGACTACAACGACGCGATGACCTTCTTCGACCTGATCCGCTGCGGCAGCTCGCAGAATACCGTCGGCTACTGCAACAAGCAGGCCGACACGCTCGTCGACGAAGGCAACCAGAAGCTCGACGACAAGGCGCGCGCCACGCTGCTCACGCAGGCGCACGACGCGGCGATGAACGACACGCCGATGGTGCCGCTGTTCCAGTACTCGGCCGACCGTCTCGTGAAGCCCTACGTGGGCGGCTACTCGCTGAAGAACGTGATCGACATGCGTGCTTCGCAGGACATGTACCTGATCAAGCACTGAGCGGAGCGATCATGCTGGCCTACGCATTGAGACGCACGTTGTGGGCGGTGCCGACGATTCTCGCCGTCATCACCGTCTGCTACCTGCTGCTGCACTTCACGCCCGGCGGTCCGTTCGATACGGAGAAGCAGCTGTCCGCGGCGACGCTCGCGAACCTGAACGCGAAGTACCACCTCGACGAGCCGCTGTGGAAGCAGTACCTGCTGTATCTCGGTTCGCTGCTGCACGGCGATCTCGGCCCGTCGTTCCGCTACGTCGACTGGTCGGTGAACGATCTCGTGAAGAAGGCGCTGCCCGTGAGTCTCGGCGTGGGCGGCATCTCGATCCCGCTCTCGATCGGGTTCGGCGTGCTGCTCGGCACCGTCGCGGCCGTGCGCCGCGACAGCGTGATCGACCGCTTCGTGATGCTGATCGGCAACTTCGGCAACGTCGTGCCGCCGTTCGTGCTCGGCCCGGTGCTGGTGTGGATCTTCGCGATCCTGCTGAAGACCTCGGCCGGCAACGGCTGGCTGCCGGCCGGCGGCTGGGGCGACGGCGGCTGGCAGTACAGGCTGCTGCCGATCGTGCTGCTGACCTTCATCAACGTATCGCTGCTCGCGCGCGTGATGCGCGGCTCGATGATCGAGACGCTGTCGAGCAACTTCATCCGCACCGCGCGCGCGAAGGGCCTGCCGGGCTCGACGATCGTGCTGCGCCACGCGCTCAAGCCCGCGCTGATGCCGGTCGTGTCGCTGTTCGGCACGGTCTGCATCACGTCGATCACGGCGGCCGTCGTCACCGAATCGGTGTTCGCGCTGCCGGGGCTCGGGCAGCTCGTCGTGAACGGCGCGATCAACCGCGACTACACGCTGGTGCTCGGCCTCGTCGTGCTGACGACCGTCTGTGCCGTGCTGTTCAACCTGCTGGTCGACCTCGCGTACGCATGGCTCGATCCGCGCATCCGTTATTGAGCGAGGCACTGCGATGACTCCGACTACTCCCGTCGTCAGTCTGCCTGTGCAGACCGACTCGCCGCCGCGTTCGCGCTCGCCGCTCGCGCTAGCGTTCGCGCGCTTCCTTCACAACCGCGCGGCCGTGTTCAGCCTCGTGCTGCTCGCGCTGATCACGCTCGCATGTTTCGTCGGTCCGTGGCTGCTCGCGGCCGATCCCGCCGCGAGCGACTGGGGCTCGATCAGCCTCGCACCGACGCTCGCGAACCAGCACTGGTTCGGCACCGACGAGCTCGGCCGCGACCTGCTCGTGCGCACGCTGATCGGCGGCCGCGTGTCGATCGAGGTCGGCCTGCTCGGCACGCTGGTGTCCGGCCTGTTCGGCGTGGCGTGGGGCGCGACCGCCGGCTTCGCGGGCGGGCGGGTCGACTCCGCGATGATGCGCGTCGTCGACATGATGTACGCGATCCCGTACCTGCTGATCGCGATCCTGATGATGACCCTGTTCGGCCGCTCGTTCATGCTGGTCGTGCTGACCATCAGCGCGTTCTCGTGGATCGACATGGCGCGCGTCGTGCGCGGCCAGACGCTGTCGCTGCGCAATCGCGAGTTCGTCGACGCGGCGCGCGCGATCGGCGTGTCGCCGGCGTCGATCGTGCTGCGCCACGTCGTGCCGAACCTGCTCGGCGTGGTCGTCGTGTACGCGACCGTGTCGGTGCCGAACATCGTGCTGACCGAATCGGTGCTGTCGTTCCTCGGCCTCGGCGTGCAGGAACCGATGACGAGCTGGGGCGTGCTGATCCAGGACGGCGCGCAGAAACTGGAATCGATGCCGTGGCTGCTGCTGGCACCGGCCGTCATGCTGTGCGTGACGCTCTACTGCGTGAACTTCGTTGGCGACGGCCTGCGTGACGCGCTCGACCCGAAGGATCGCTGAAGATGGCTGTTCTGTTGGAAGTAGAAAACCTCGGCGTGCGCTTCTCGCGCAAGGACGCGCCGCCGATCGACGCCGTGAGCGGCGTGTCGTTCTCGCTCGAAGCCGGCAAGACGCTCGGCATCGTCGGCGAATCGGGCTCGGGCAAGAGCCAGACCGTGATGGCGCTGCTCGGCCTGCTGGCCGGCAACGGCGCGACGACGGGCGCCGCGCGCTATCGCGGCGACAACCTGCTCGAGATGGATACGCGCGCGCTGAACGCGGTGCGCGGCGACCGGATCGCGATGATCTTCCAGGATCCGATGACGTCGCTCAATCCGTTCCTGACGATCGAGCGGCAGATGACCGAGACGCTGCAGCTGCATCGCAAGCTGTCGCGCAAGGAAGCGACGAAGCGCGCGATCGAGGCGCTCGAGTCGGTGCGCATTCCCGACGCCGCGCGCCGCATCCGCATGTATCCGCACGAGTTTTCCGGCGGCATGCGCCAGCGCGTGATGATCGCGATGGCGCTCCTGTCCGAGCCGGAAATCCTGATCGCCGACGAGCCGACCACCGCGCTCGACGTGACCGTGCAGGCGCAGATCATCGACCTGCTGCGCGAGCTGAACCGCGAGCGCGGCACCGCGATCGTGCTGATCACGCACGACATGGGCGTGGTCGCGGGCCTCGCGGACGACGTGATGGTCATGTATGCGGGCCGCACCGTCGAATACGCGCCGGCCGACTCGATCTTCGCGGCGCCGTCGCATCCGTACACGATCGGCCTGCTCAACGCGCTGCCGCGCCTGACCGACGCCGACGACGCGCCGCTCGTCGCGATTCCCGGCAATCCGCCGATGCCCGGCACCGCGCCGGCCGGCTGCGCGTTCGCGAAACGCTGCACGTATGCGGAGGCGCGCTGCGGTACCGCACGCCCCGCGCTCGAAACCTATGGCGCGGCGGGCGCGGTGCGCGCGTGCCACCGGCCGCTGGCCGATCTGACGGGAGGTCTGCGATGAGCGTCGATGAACGCCGCAATGCCGGCGCGACGGGCACGACGAGCGATACGCTGCTGTCCGTCGACGATCTGAAGGTGCATTTCCGCGTGCCGCTCGGCGGCTATCCGTGGTCGCCGAAGGGCACGCTGCGCGCGGTCGACGGCGTGTCGTTCGACGTGAAGCGCGGCGAGACGGTCGGACTCGTCGGCGAGTCGGGCTGCGGGAAGTCGACGCTTGCGCGCGCGCTGATCGGCCTCGTGCCGATGACGGCCGGCACGGTGCGCTGGCGCGGCGAAGCCGTCGCGCCCGATCACCTGCGCGGCACCGCGATGCGCCGCGAAGTGCAGATGATCTTCCAGGATCCGCTCGCGTCGCTCGATCCGCGCATGACGATCGAACAAATCGTCGCGGAGCCGCTCGTCACGCACCACGCGGGCCTCGGCCGCGCCGAAGTGCGGCGCCGCGTGGTCACGATGCTCGAACGTGTCGGCCTGAACGCGCATCACCTGCTGCGCTATCCGCACGAGTTTTCCGGCGGACAGTGCCAGCGCGTCGGCATCGCGCGCGCGCTGATCGGCGAGCCGAAGCTCGTGATCTGCGACGAGCCCGTATCGGCACTCGACGTATCGATCCAGGCGCAGATCGTGAACCTGCTGCGCGACCTGCAACGCGAACTGTCGTTGTCCTATCTTTTCGTCGCGCACGACCTGGCGGTGGTGAAGGCCATCAGCCAGCGAGTGCTCGTGATGTATCTCGGCCGCGTGATGGAGTTCGGCACGCGGCATGACGTGTACGGCGTGCCGCAGCACCCGTACACGAAGGCGCTGCTCGATGCGGCGCCGACGCCGGAGCCGGCGCGCGAGCGTGCTCGCCGTCCGATGCTGCTGGCGGGCGAGATGCCGTCGCCGCTCAACCCGCCGTCCGGCTGCGCGTTCCGCACGCGCTGCCCGGTCGCGATCGACGCGTGCGCGCAGGACGTTCCGTTGCCGGAAGTGCGGCAGGGCTCGCCGGCGCGTGTCGCGTGCATCCGGGCGGGCGTGGCGGCGTGAAGTGACGCAGCAAACATAACCAGGCAGGTCAACAGGGGTAGGGTGCGGCGCGAATGATCTTCGCGCCGCGGGTAAAGGCGCGTCCTTAACCGGGCTCGCCGGGGGGCTGGAAGCGGATCGCAACCGGCGTGGACGACATCAACACAAGACGAGAATGACGATGAACAAGCAAAAGACGATCGGGACGGCATCGAAGATGCTGCTTGCATGGGGCTTGCCGGCGCTTGCCGGCGTATCGCTGAGCGGCGTGGCGTACGCCGACGACGCGGCCCCCGCACCGCTGACGGTCGCGCAGGCGGCGCCGTCCGCCGGCGCAGGCACGTCGGTTGCGCAGGCAACGACCCCGAACGCCATTATCAACGCCGAGGCGACCCAGGCCGTCACGCCGCCCGACGAGCCTTCGGCACAGTCGAAGTCGAACGGCTTCATTGCCGACAGCCACCTGAATTTCCTGTTCCGCAACTATGCGGACACGCTCGACAACAAGGGCGGCCCGCACCGTCACGCGTGGGTCCAGGGCGCGATGGCGAACTTCGAGTCGGGCTACACGACCGGCCTGATCGGCATCGGCTTCGACGCGTCGTTGTATGCGGCGCTGAAGCTCGACGGCGGTGCCGGCGCGGGCAGCATGGTGCACATCGCGAAGGGCGGCGGCGGTTCGAACCAGCTCGCATGGGCCTATCCGGGCATCTACGACGTGAAGGCGCGCATCTCGAACACGGTGGTCAAGTACGGGCTGCAGGCCGTCGACAACCCGTTCATGGAACAGCACGACAACCGCGCGCTGCCGCCGACGTTCCTCGGCGCGACGATCGTCAGCAACGAATTCAAGAACGTGATGCTCGAGGCCGGCAGCTTCACGAAGACCGATGCGCGCGGCCACACGACGCTCACCAACCTCACGACGCAATACGGTGGCACGCGCATCAATCGCCTGACCTACGTCGGCGGCACGTGGGACTATTCGCCGGACGGCGAAGTCGCGCTGTACGCCAACCAGGCCGACGACGTGTGGCACCAGTACTACGCGTCGGTGAAGCACAGCATCGGCGATACGAAGTCGATCAAGTGGACCGGCTTTGGTAACGTTTACTCGACGCACGACACGGGCGACGCGCTGCAGGGCAAGATCAACAACAACGCGTACAGCCTGTCGGTGGCTGCGCAGCACGGCCCGCACGAACTGCTGCTCGGTTATCAGCAGGTGCTCGGCGACCAGTTCTTCGACTACCTGAACGAAACGAACGGCATCTTCCTGACCAACTCGATGGACGTCGACTACAACGCGCCGCACGAAAAGTCGCTGCAGCTGCGTTACACGTTCTACGGCAAGGAAGCGGGCCTGCCGGGCTTCAAGGCGATGGTCTGGGGCGTGACGGGCTGGGGCGCGGACGGCAGCGCAGGGGCTGCGAACGATCCGAGCAAGTCGAGCATCTACTGGAGCAACGGCGCGCCGGTGCAGGGCCGTCACCACGAGTTCGGCTTCATCCCGTCGTACACGTTCCAGAGCGGCAAGCTGAAGGACACGAAGGTCACGTTCATCGCGATGTGGCACACCGGTTCCACGCACACCGCGGACGCGACCAACAAGGAGTACCGCCTGGTCGTGAACGTGCCGCTGCACGCGTTCTGATCGAAGGGGGGACGCAACGTCCCCTTCAGTCGTTTTCGTCTCGCGCGGCCGGCCTGCGACCCGTTCGATCAGGCCGGCTTGTGCAACCCCGCCACCGGATCGTTCGCGGCGGGCATGTCCTCCACCAGCGACGTGAGCTGGCGGCCCGTGTCGCGCCAGGCGTCGAGGCCGCCGCGCAGCGGCAGCGCATCGGTGAAGCCTGCGTCGAGCAGGCGCTTGGCCATCAGCGCGGCCGTCACTTCGTTCGGGCACGAGCAATACACGACGAACTTCTGTGAGAACGGATAGCGCGCGACGATGTCCTCGATGTGCCGTTCGTCCGCGAACTGCGCGCCGGGAATCGTGAACGGGTCGAGCTTGCGGTGTTCGGGCGAACGCACGTCGAGCACCACCGGCGCGGCCGCATCGCGCAGCAGTTCTTCGAGCTCGTCGACGCCGATCCGCGCAGTCGCGAGCTGGCGGATCAGCGCGCGGCGGCGCATCCAGCGCACGGCCGCGTAGACGGCCAGCAGTGCGACGATCACCAGCAGTACCGCGCGGCCGAGCCGGCTCGCGCCGGCGAACAGCCAGTCGATCTGCCGATAGAACACGAGCCCCGCGAGGAGGCCGACGATCGTCCACAGCGCGGCGCCGAGCGCGTCGTAGCCGGCGAACGTGCGATAGCGCGTGCCGAGTGCGCCGGCCATCGGCACCGACACGAGCGACAGCCCGGGAATGAAGCGGGCGACCGCGAGCACGCGCACGCCGTAGCGGCCGAAGAATCGTTCGGTCTTCTTCACGCAGGTGTCGCGCGACAGCGACAGCCGGCAGATCGTCTTCAGCGTCGTGCCGCCGTAGCGCCGCCCGGCGACGTACCACACGGTGTCGCCGATCAGCGCGCCGAGCACCGACAGCGCCAGCACCGTCAGGAGCTGCGAGCCGATCATCGCCGGATTCATCGCGGCCATCGCGCCGAACAGCACGAGCGTCGGCATCGCCGGTACGGGCAGGCCGATGGCCGCCGCGAGCACGTTGGCGAAGACGAGAAGCGGCCCGTATTGGGCGACGAGGTCACGGAGCATGACGGCTGGCCGAAAAGGAAGCGCGTGTGGAAGGTACGAAGATGGGCCGATTATCGGCCATTTTCAAGCGGACGGCGGGGAATGACGCAAAGCGCCTGACGGCGGCAGGGTGATGCGGGCGGATCGGTGAGCCGGTGCGTTGTGCGCGGCTCACCGGTCGACATCACGAAGGGGTAGGGGTGCGGACGAGCGAGGCGGCGCCGTGGTTTTCGCCAGGCAGTTCGGCGCCGTGCGAGCGGATCGCCGCGATCAGCTCGGCCGGCGTGATCTCGTAGCGAACCTCGCGGTGAATGCCGGGCTTGCGCTCGTCGATGTCGATCAGCAGCACGCTCTTGCCGTCGTCGGTCGATTCGAGCCGGAGCGAGCGCAGTTCGCGGCCGTCGGCCGGGTCATGTTCGGTGAGCAGGGTCATTGCCCCGGATGAGCCGGTAGTGCGCATCGAACCTATCCTCGTATCGTGTGTGCCAGGTTGGCGAAGATGTCGTTGTTGAATGCAGCTTGACGAAGTTTAACGCGAATGGGCCACAACACGGAGCATTTTCGTGGTCCCTGAATGAGGGCTGCACCGGCCATCCTTCTGATGTTTGAGCCGCGCCGGGCGGGCGTTTTGGCCGGATCGGACCGATCCGCGCCCGGCGCCCGGCCGGTGCGCGGCCGGGAGGCGCGGGTGCCGTCAGAAGCGGTCGGCGAGGCCCATCGCCGGGTCGCTGACCGAGTGGCGGCCCGTTTCGACGCGGCCGGCCATGCGGCGGGAGAAGCTGGCGTCGCTGTCGGTTTCATCGACAATCCGGCGGCGATCGCACTGTACGAAAAGCACGGCTTCCGGATAGAAGGCGAGGCGCCGGACTATGCGCTGCGCGACGGTGCGTATGCATCGGTGTTTCAGATGGCGCGGATCAAGGGGCGGCAGTGATGGACGCGTGCTGAAGCGCGTGCGGGCCGGCGCGTCGTTGCATCGGCCGCGGCATGTGCATGTATTGGCCATGCCGTGCGCCTTGTCGTGCCTGCCTCCGTGTACCCGATCGCGTGCAGCGACCGACGGCAGTCAATGCAGCGCCGCATGCAGCGCAGTGAGTGGTCGCGTCGACCGCCCAGGCGCGCACGTCGGCGACGTCACGCTTCATATCCATTCGAGAATTCGTTCGTTTTCAACCGGCGGCGAGAATCGTATCGTCAAATGATTTGCCGGTCGCCGTGGTTGTCGCGGTTGGTACGGCTGCGCGGTGTGCGCATGCAGCGGCCGGTCTGGGCCTTTCGCATCGATGCCTGCGTGATCCCTACGCGATGCCCACGGCCGATGCCGGCATGCGTCGTGCCATCCGTCGATGCCCTTCGTTGTTGCATCGCTTCGTCGTGTTTTCGCTTCGCCGTTTCGTGCGCAAGGGCCGGCCATCGCAGCGTACCGGTTCCGCCGTCGCGCGACGCCGCTATCCGCAACCGTCTCTTTCAACGGAACCCGCCTTGATGAAAACCGTCCTCCGTAACCTGACTGCAGCCTGCCTGTTCGCCGCCGCGGGTGCGGCGTTTGCCACCAACGCGCCGCAGGGCGCTCCCGTATCGGGCCCGTCGAGCGGCGGCGCGCATCTGCCGCCCGGCATCGCTTGGCAGCAGGGCGACGTCGATGCCGCGTTCGCGCTCGCGAAGCGCACCGGCAAGCCGCTGCTGCTGTACTGGGGTGCCGTATGGTGCCCGTCGTGCAACCAGGTGAAGTCGACGATCTTCAGCCAGCAGGCATTCAAGGCTCGCTCGTCGTTCTTCGTGCCCGTGTATCTCGACGGCGATACCGAAAGCGCGCAGAAGCTCGGCGAGCGCTTCAAGGTGCACGGCTATCCGACGATGATCCTGTTCCGTCCGGACGGCACCGAAGTGACGCGGCTGCCGGGCGAGGCCGATCTCGAGCGCTACATGCAGGCGCTGTCGCTCGGGATGACGGCCGCGCATCCGGTGCGGCAGACGCTCTCGACCGCGCTGAACAACGGCGCGGCGCTGACGCGGGCCGAATGGCATCTGCTGGCCGACTATTCCTGGGACACCGACGGCGCGCTGCCGGTGCCGGCCGATCGTGTCGCGCTGACGCTGCAGACGCTGTCGCAACGTGCGCGTGCCGCCGGCGCGAAGGCGGACGCCGCGCGCTTCGCGCTGAAGTCGGCGGTGGTGGCGGCATCTGACGATCCCGCACAGGCCGGCGCGCTCGACAAGGCGGCGCTCGCCGACGCGCTGCGCGCGGTGCTGCGCGAACCGGCGCTGGCGCGGGCGGATTCGGACGTGCTGGTCGCGGCGCCCGCGCGCGTGGTCGCATACCTCGGCGGCGACGCCGCGCAGCGCACGACGCTGCGCGACGCGTACGACACGGCGCTCGCCCGCCTGTCGACCGATTCGACGCTGTCGTCGATCGACCGGCTGATGGCGCTGCACGGCCGCGTGCTGCTCGCGCGCAACGACGCGCACGCCGGCGCGCCGCTCGCCGCGCCGGCGCTGGTCGATACCGCGCGCAAGCAGATTGCCGCATCGGTGCAGGGCGCCGCGAACGCGTACGAGCGGCAGGCGCTCGTCAGCGAAGCGGCGGACACGCTGACCGACGCTGGGCTGTACGACGAATCCGACGTCTTGCTGAAGGCCGAGTTGCCGCGTTCGGCGACGCCGTACTACTTCATGTCGGGGTTGGCCGCGAATGCGAAGGCGCGCGGCGACAAGGCCGCGGCGCTCGACTGGTACCGCAAGGCATACGACTCGGCGAGCGGACCGGCGACCAAGCTGCGCTGGGGCGCGACCTATTTCGCGAATGCGGTCGCGCTGGCGCCGGACGATTCTGCACGGATCGAAGCGATCGCCGCGAGCGTGCTCGCGCAGGCCGGCAAGACCAAGGATGCGTTTTATGGGGCGAACCTGCGTGCGCTGACCAAGGTCGTCACGCAGCTGAATCGCTGGCGCGGCGGCGGCGCGCACGATGCGTCGGTCAGGTCGGTCGTGAAGCAGTTCGACGGAGTGTGCGCGAAGCTGCCGGCGGGCGACCCGCAGGCAGCGCCATGCGCGAAACTGATCGAGCCGGTGAAGGCGTGACGGCTCGCGACGGAGCGGTCGGGCGGGGCGGCCGCGTCGTTGCGGCGATTACCGGGCCGACTCCGGTGATGCACCGCGGTCGTTGTCATATCCGGCACCTTGCTGGCGGGCGATCTTCGCTTCGGCGGAAACGATGCTGGCCGGATAGAACCAGTCGCTCGGCTGGAAGCCGGCCTGCTTGAGCGCCTTCACTTCGGCGCGGACCTGCGCGCGCGTGAGCGGCGGGTTCGACTGCGCTTGCGCGGCGAGCGGGGCGGATATAGCCAGGGCAACGGCAACTGCGTGAATCAGGCGCTTCATGATCGTGACCTCCATGTTTCCAGCTGGGCGGCCGGACTTCGTTTGACGAAGCGGCGGCGGTTGAAAGCAGTGTAGGCCCGACCACGCGCGGGAAAAATGCGATCGCTCCCAACGCAGTGTTCTGCTGCCGGAAACAATGAACGGTGGAGCGGACGGCCCGGATGGCGGCACGTGACGGGCGACAGGCCGTCCGGTCTGCACCGCAATGTGGCGTCGAGCGATTCCGGTCGGTCGGGGACGAAGTGTCGGATGGGAATCCCGGCGATCCGTGCTGGTTTGCAAGCGGAGGTATCGGGAAGGTGCGGCGCGTCGCGACAAGCATCGCGCCGTGGTGCCGCTGCGGCAATGCCGGCCGGTCGAACAGCCGGGAACACGCGGAGGGAGGAAGGCGCGCCGGCCGCGTCGATGCGGCCGGCAGGGTTGGGCGGCGCTCGGAACGCCGCCCGATGCGGCGGCTTACACGAGGCCCGTCGTGTAGTACACGGCGATCACGAAGAACACCGCGAGCGTCTTGATCACGGTGACCGCGAAGATGTCGCGATACGACTCGCGGTGCGTGAGGCCCGTGACCGCGAGCAGCGTGATGACGGCGCCGTTGTGCGGCAGCGTGTCCATGCCGCCGCTGGCCATCGCGACGACCCGGTGCAGCACCTCCATCGGAATGTTGGCGGCCTGCGCGCCCTTGATGAACAGGTCCGACATCGCGGCGAGCGCGATGCTCATGCCGCCCGACGCCGACCCGGTGATGCCTGCGAGCGAGCTGACCGACACGGCCGCGTTCACGAGCGGGTTCGGAATGCTCTTCAGCGCGTCGCTGACGACGAGGAAGCCCGGCAGCGCGGCGATCACGCCACCGAAACCGTATTCCGACGCGGTATTCATCGCGGCGAGCAGCGCACCGCCGACGGCGGCCTTCGAACCGGCCGCGAAGCGGTCGCTGACGCGCTTGAACGCGGTCAGGACGACCAGCACGATGCCGAGCAGCAGCGCGGCCTCGACCGACCAGATCGCGACGACGGTCTTGATCGACGTCGTGACCGGCGTGTGCACGCCGGGCAGCACGTCCGGCGCGACCGTGTACGACGCAGCGCCGTACCACTGCGGAATCAGCTTCGTGAACGTGAAGTTCGACGCGCCGACGAGGAGCAGCGGCAGGATCGCCAGCGCCGGATTCGGCAGTGCCGTCGCTTCGACGCGCTCCGGCTCGTTGACGAGCGACGTGCCGTAGCCTTCGCCCTTCGCCATCGCCGAACGGCGGCGCCATTCCAGGTACGCGAGGCCGACGACGATGATGAACAGCGAGCCGATCGTGCCGAGTGCGGGTGCGGCCCAGGCGGTCGTCTTGAAGAACGTGGTCGGGATGATGTTCTGGATCTGCGGCGTGCCGGGCAGCGAATCCATCGTGAACGAGAACGCGCCGAGCGCGATCGCGCCGGGCATCAGCCGCTTCGGAATGTTGCTCTGGCGATAGAGCTCGGCCGCGAACGGGTACACCGCGAACACCACGACGAACAGCGACACGCCGCCATAGGTGAGCAGCGCGCACACCGCGACGATCACCGCATTCGCGCGCGAGCGGCCGATGTAGCGGATCGCGGCGTGCACGATCGACTCGGAGAACCCGGACAGTTCGATCACCTTGCCGAACACGGCGCCGAGCATGAATACCGGGAAATACAGTTTGACGAAGCCGACCATCTTCTCCATGAAGATGCCGGAGAAGACCGGTGCGACGGCGGCGGGTTCGATCAGCAGGACTGCGCCGAGCGCGGCGATCGGCGCGAACAGGATCACGCTGTAGCCGCGATACGCGGCGAACATCAGGAACGCCAGCGCGGCGAGGACGATCACGAAAGACAAGGGAGTCTCCTAATAGCTTGGAATGGCTTTGGTTGTTGTTCGATCGCGGAGCGCGCCGCGGACCGGCCCAGGTTCCTGCAGATTTCGTGCCATCGGCCGCATTGCGCCGCCGGACATGGGTCCGGGGCAGGCCGGCGGGCCCGCGCCGGCCAATGTCTGAAGATTCTACATAAATCGTCTCCATCCGGAGACGCTTTGGCCGTCGGGACAGCCCATCGAATCGGGCAGGGCTTTCCCGGACAAGGCATTCCGGCGTGTCTCCAAAATGAGATACTGCGTCCCGTTCCGGAGACATCCGGCCAAGCATATGCGGAGACGACGACACGATGATGAACGACTGGGCGCGCCTGCCCGTCAATTACGGCGACGTGCTGCTGCGCGCCGCCGAGTCGCTGTTTCGGACCTTCGAGGATTCGAGTGCGGGCACGGTGGTCGTCGATCGCGACGCGCGCGTCGTGTGGATGAACGAGCGTTATGCGGCGCGCTTCGGGTTCGCCGATCCGCAGCAGGCAGTCGGCCTCGACTGCGAGGCGGTGATTCCGAACAGCCTGATGCGCGAGGTCGTGTCGACCGGACAGCCGATCCTGCTCGACATCATGGAGACGGGCCGCGAGCCGCTCGTCGTCACGCGCCTGCCGTTGAAGAACGAGGCGGGCGAGACGGTCGGCGCGATCGGCTTCGCGCTGTTCGACCAGTTGAAGACGCTCACGCCGATCTTTTCCCGTTACGCGCAGCTTCAGCAGCAACTGATCGCGACACAGCGTTCGCTCGCGCAGGCGCGCCGCGCGAAATACACGTTCGCGAGCTTCGTCGGCACGAGCGCCGCAAGCCTCGAAACCAAGCGGCAGGCGCGGCGCGCGGCACAGGTCGATTCGCCGGTGCTGCTGCTCGGCGAGACGGGGACCGGCAAGGAACTGCTCGCGCATGCGATCCACGCGGCGTCGGCGCGCGCGCTCCAGCCGCTCGTGACTGTCAACGTCGCGGCGATTCCCGACACGCTGCTCGAAACCGAATTCTTCGGCGCGGCGCCGGGCGCGTATACCGGCGCCGACCGCAAGGGACGCGTCGGCAAGTTCGAACTGGCCGATCGCGGCACGCTGTTTCTCGACGAGATCGGCGACATGCCGTTGCCGCTGCAGGGCAAGCTGCTGCGCGTGCTGCAGGACAAGGAGTTCGAACCGGTCGGCTCGAACCGGATCGTGCGCGCCGACGTGCGGATCATCGCCGCGACGTCGGCCGACCTGCCCGCGCTGGTCGAGGCCGGCCGCTTTCGCGCGGATCTCTATTACCGGCTCAACGTGCTGACGATTCACGCGCCGCCCTTGCGCGAGCGCGCGTCCGACATCGCGGCGCTCGTCTATGCGACGCTCGAGGAACTCGCCGCGCAGCACGGCCGTGCCGCGCACTGCGAACTGACCGACGATGCGCTGCGGATGCTGTGCGCGTACCCGTGGCCCGGCAATGTGCGCGAGTTGCGCAACACGCTCGAGCGCGCGCTGATGCTGTCGGATCGCTCGGTGATCGATGCGGGTGCGCTCGCGCCGTTCCTCGGGCCGGTGCGCGTGGCGCCGGACAGCGTGCCGGCGGGCATGCGGGCTGTTCCGTTGCCGCTCGGCCGAGACGCGGGCGACGCATCGGGTGCCGCCGGTGTGCCGGTCGTTTCGTATGCCGATGCATTGGCCGCGTGGGAGCGCCAGTTCCTGATCGACGCGCTCGCGGCCTGTGACGGGAAGGTCGTGGAAGCGGCCGCCCGCATCGGCATTGGCCGGGCGACGCTCTACAAGAAACTCGCGGCGCTCGGGATCGAGCGGTAGCAAGCGGTGGCCGATGCGCCCGGACATGACGAACGGCACCGGTGATGTGCCTGACAGGAGACAACGATGAAGCGAATCGGCATGGCCGGATGGCTGGCCATACTGGCGGCGACGTCCTCGTTCGCTCAGGCGGCCGACGAGGATTCGCCTGCGGTGCGGCGCAACTGGTACAACGATCCGTTCGTCGCGTTGTCGCGGGGCTTCGCGGAATGCCCGCTGCCGCTCGGCCCGTGGATGACGCGTGCCGAGATGACGGACGACGCGCATTACCGCGCCGAGCGCGGGACCACCTGCTGGCTCGCTCACCGCTGCACGAAACCGAATTCCTATATGTATGACGCGCCGATCGCCGAGGCGGCGAAAGCGCATTTCGCGGGCACCGATCGTCTGCAGGGCACGAGCCTGTGGATCACCGTGCAGCGGCGCTTCATCTATGTCGAAGGGTGCGCCGATCCGGCATTCGATCGGGAGGCGCTGGCGCGCGAACTCGGCGCGCTCCCCGACGTCGAGCAGGTGTTCGTTCGCATCACCGACGATCCGCACCGGGCCGTGCCGTACAAGACGCGAGGACGCCCGGACCGGACGCCGGACCGAGCGCGGGACTGAACGTGTGACGACGGTGCGTGGCATACTCGCGGCATTCAAAAATCGGTTGACGGAAAGAACAATGAATCACATGCTTGCGTCGGTCTGTCGGTGGCCTCGAACGCATTGGCGTCGGGCCGGATTGTTGGCCCTGGTTGCGGGGCTCGGCGGCTGCGGCGGTGGGGCGCCGCTGTTCACTTCTGACGGGCGCCCGACTACGCAGGTGCAGTGCACCGGCAGCGACTGGAGCAATTGCACGGACAATGCCCGCGCCATCTGCAATGGGGAATACGACGTCCTCCAGCAATCGACCGATGACGCCGTGCGAAATCTTCTCTTCGCATGCAAGAGGAAAAGCGGCTATTGATCCTGATATGCCTGGATAAGGAGACCATAATCGGGTGAAGCGCTTTTCCATTCGCTTGGAGTCGGCTATTTTTCATGAATAACACTCACGGAGTCCCATCCAATATGGCGACCTACAGGCAACTGACAGCGCAGCTCGAAAGACTTCAGCAAAAGATCGACAAGGAACGCGAAAAGGCGATTGCCGATGCGATTGCCGCCATTCGGGCGAAAATCGAGGAGTTCGACATTACCGCGGAAGAGCTCGGTTTCCGGCCGATCGGCACTGCTGCCGCCGCGAAACCGAAGCGTCCGTTGCCGCCGAAGTACCTGAATCCGAAGACGGGCGAAACGTGGAGTGGCCGCGGGCGTGCGCCGGCATGGCTCGGCAAGAACCGCGCGCGTTTCCTGATCAAGGACTGACTCCCGAAAATCCTCACCTTTCGTGCGCTGACTGACGGTGCGAACGGCCATGCGGCCGTCGCACCGTTTTGTTTTTGGGTGGCGACAGCACGACTTGAAACCGCGAATTGAACGCCAATGCCGCGCGATTGACGGATCCCGTTTTGCGAATTCACCGCGATTCGACCGGATATCGCCGCGAATTCCGGTAAACAACCCTGCAATTACGCGGCATGCGTGCATTGGTGTTGTCGATCGCCGCGGTGCTGATGTATCGCCGATTGCCTTCACCTCTCGCGCATTGGCGCATTGCGCCGTGCAATTCCCGAACTTGCTCACCATGGTTCCTGTAAATCCTCACCTTTGAAGTGACGGCCGAATGACCGCATCGTGTCGCCTTCGCCCATTCCGTCGTGCGAAGGCGTCGGCGACCGGCCCATGTTGCGGGCATTGATGCGCGTCGCACAGTCGGCCGTTCGGCATATAGGCAGCCGCATCGGGTTCGCCTATGCTTGGAGTTCGCGTCGACCGGTGCACGGCCATCCGTGCCCGTGTGCCGGTCGGGTCGTCTTTCGTTACCGTATGGAGCCGATGTGACCGTCCGCCATCTCGATGCCTTGTTCCAGCCCAGGTCCGTCGCGGTCGTCGGTGCATCGTCGCGCGCGGGCAGTATCGGCGCGATGGTGTGGGCGCGCGTGCTCGACGGTGCGTTCGAGGGGCCCGTGTGGCCCGTCAATCCGAAGCATCGCGAGCTGAACGGGCACTCGGTCGTGGCCGACGTCGACCGGCTGCCAGCGCCGCCGTCGGTCGCCGTGATCTGCACGCCGCCTGTCACGTGGGCCGGCATCGTGCGCAAGCTCGGCGAGATCGGCACGCGCGTCGCGGTGATCGTCGGCGAGGCGCGCACCGACGCCGATCGCGCCGCGCTCGATCGCACGCTCAAGGCCGCGAAGCCATTCGTGCTCCGAATCGTCGGGCCCGGCAGTCTCGGCGTGCTGTCGCCCGCGCGGCATGCGCATTTCGGCGCGCCGGCCTATACGGCACGATCGGGCGGCGTCGCGTGGGTGTCGCAATCGAACGCGCTGACGAACGCGGTACTCGGCTGGGCCGATGCGCGAGGCCTCGGTTTTTCGCATGTCGTCGCGCTGGGCCGTGAAGCCGACGTCGACGCGGGCGACGTGCTCGACTACCTCGCCAGCGATCCCGGCACGCGCGCGATCCTGCTGGAACTCGACACCGTGTGCGCCGCGCGCAAGTTCATGTCGGCTGCGCGGGCAGCGGCGCGCAACAAGCCGGTGCTCGCGCTGCGCACCGGGCGCGCCGATCCCGGCGACGCGCTTTACACGGCGGCGTTCCAGCGCGCGGGGTTGGTGCGTGTCGATGCGCTCGACGATCTGCTCGACGAGATCGAGACGCTCGGCGTCGGGCGCGTCACCGCGCGTGGCGCGGCGACGCTCGTGACGAGCGACGCAGGCGTCGCGAAACTCGCGGTCGATGCGGTCGCGGAGGTGCGCGACGTGCTGGCCGACTGGCCCGCGGCGGCCACGTCGGCGGTCGCGGCCGCGCTGCCGCATCTGGCCGCGCCCGGCAATCCGCTGACGCTCGGCGACGATGCGCGTCCCGAACATTTCGGCGCCGCCATCAAGGCGCTCGCGCCGTTTCCGCAAACGGGCACGCTGTTCGTCGTGCATTCGACGTCTCACAGCGCGCCGGCCGACGCGGTCGCGCGTACGCTGATCGAGTCGCGGCAGTACGCGTACCGCGGCATCCTCGCGTGTTTCTTCGGCGCGGTCGACGCGGCGACGCGCGACGCGCTGCACGCGAACGGCATTCCCGTGCACACCACGCCGCAGCGGCTTGCGCGCGCATACGCACGGCTCGTCGACTACAACCTCGGGCGGCAGTTGCTGATGCAGACGCCCGAGGGCACGCCGCCGCAGCCGGCTGAATGCGTTGCGTCCGCGCAGGCCGAGGCGCGACGGATGGTCGAGGCCGGCGAGCATGAACTGGCCGGCGAAGCGGCGTTGCATTGGCTCTCCCACTTCGGCCTGCACGGCGAGCCGGCCGATTCACCGGCCGACGAATCGGCCGACGAATCGGCCGGCGCCAGAATCGTCGACGTCACGGTCGACATGTACGACGATTCGAACTTCGGCCCGGTGTTCCGTTATGCCGTGCCGCCGGCGGATGGCGTATCGGCGCCGTTCGTCGTGTACGGGCTGCCGCCGTTGAATACGGTGCTCGCCCGCGCGGTGATGGAGCGTTCGCCATATGCGCGCCGCACGCCCGTCGAACCCACGCTCGATGCGCTGACGGCACTGTCGCAAGTCGTTTGCGACGTGCGCGAAGTCGTCGCGATGTCGGTCACGCTGCGCGTGCTGTCCGATCGGGCATACGTGGTCGCGCCGCGCATCACGGTGGCGGCCGGGCGCAGCCGGCTCGCGATCATGCCGTATCCGCGCCATCTCGAGCAGACGCTCGAATGGCGCGGCGAGACCGTGACGATCCGTCCGATCCGTCCGGAAGACGAGGAAGCACACAACGAACTGCTCGGCGCGATGACGCCGGACGATCTGCGGATGCGGTTCTTCGGCGCGGTGCGCAGCTTCGATCATTCGCAAGTCGCGCGCATGACGCAGATCGACTACGACCGCGAGATGGCTTTCATCGTGTCGTTCACCGACGTGTCGGGCCGGTCGCACACGCTCGCGGTGGCGCGTGCGGTTACCGATCCCGACAACGAGACGGCGGAGTTCGCGATCGCCGTGCGGCCCGATCAGAAGGGCAAGGGGCTCGGGCGGCTGATGATGACCCGCATCATCGACTATGCACGCTCGCGCGGCACCGGATGGATGATCGGCGAGGCGCTGCGCGAGAACACCGCGATGATCTCGCTGGCGAAGGCGTGCGGCTTCGCCGTGTCGACGACGGAGGAACCCGGCGTGGTGGGGTTCAGGATGAAGCTGCAACCGTAATCGCGTGGGTGAGCATGCTCGCACGTCCGGCGGCATCGTGCAGAGTCGGTACGGCATGCATGATGTCGATGGTGTACAGGCACTGCCGAGCGAATTCGTCGACGTTCGGCATGCCGATCGTTCGACTGGTTCGCTCGATTGCGCGGATCGGTACGACAGTCGCTCGGTGACCGGCGGGAAACGGCGAACGCGTCGAGTCACGGCATCCGCGGCGGGCGCGTTGCGTGTGCCGATGACCTCCGCGTATCACCGGTTCCGGGGTGTCATGGTCGAGCGCATGAACGCCGGCATTTCGCATGCGCAGGATCGGAAACAGAGCAAAGGTGAGACTTTTCGGGAGCCACGAGTGAGCTTTTCCGGGAGCTGTCGAGTGAGCCGATACGGGAGCGCTCGGTGAGCCTTTCCGGGGATCTGCCGGTGAGCCCTTGCGGGAAGCCCTGGTGAGCCTTTCCGGGAGGGCCCGGTGAGCATCTCCGGGAGGCGTCGGTGAGAACGTTCGGGAAGGGGTTGGTGAGCATCTCCGGGGGCTTCAGGTGAGCTTTTCCGGGATGTCTGGGTGAGCGTTTACGGGACGCTTCGGTGAGACTTTTCGGGAGCTTGCGAACGCAGTGCTCCGGCTGGCGCGGCGCCGGCTGTTGCCGGCGTCCGCACCGGTGCGGGCACGCATGAACCGTGCCCGCGGCAGCGTTTATGCAGCGAGTTTCGATGCCGCGTCGTTCACCTGCTCACGCGAAATCGCGAGTTCTTCGAGGTGCGCGTCGGCATAGATGCCGCCGGTTTCGCGCTCGAGGCGGGCGATCGTCAGCGCGCAACGCGCGATGTCCTTCGGCATCGCGATGAAGCGCTTGACCGATTCGCCGGCCGTGAATGCATCGAACAGCGCGCCGCGCACGTCGTCCGGAAGCGTCTTGGTCCATTGGTACGGCTTGCCGTTGAACGTGATCGACGGCGGCAGCGTGCGTTCCTTCTTGGTGGCCGTGATGAGGCCGTAGGTACGTGCGGCGTCGCCGATCTGCTCGGGCGAAAAGAGTTCGTCGGGCGTGATGTCGAACTGCTCGATGTAGTTCTCGATCGCCCGCATCGCTGCGGCGCGATCGTCGCGCTTCTTCTGCGCGCGCGCGACGATGTCGCGCAGCTCGTCCGCTTCCTCGGACGTGATCGTGAAGCTCGCCTGCTTCTGCTGAAGTTCGGAGAAACGCTGGAATTCTTGATCGTTCAGAAGTTTGGCCATGACATCCATCGGATACGACGGCCGCGACAGCCGGCCGCCGTAGTTTTTGAGAGGGCCGCTATTCTAGCGTAGCGCGGCGTCCGCGCATCCGGAAACGGTCTGCGGAATGCCGGTACGAACGCCTGCGCGACCGGCGCACATCGCATACCGCGTGGGCGGCGTCGCACCGGCCTGCCCGACCCGCTGACCGAACGACCGCCCGCCGCGCCCGCCCGCTCGCCCGACCAATTTCAACCCGGTCGCCCGCTCGACAACAATCAGCAAGTCTCCGCGCGGCACATCGACAACTGGCCTGCCGTATCGCGCAGCCTTGCGACGACCACCTCCACGGACGGCGCCATGTGCGCGTCGATCCGGCGCATGTATGGGCAGGTCAGCACCGCGATCGCATGGCCGGCCGGGCCGAGGATCGGCGCGCTCAGGTCGGTGACGCCGTATGCCTGGCGGCTGTCCTGGCGCACGTAGCCGGACTGGCGAATGGACTGGCACGCGTGCGCGAGTTCCTGCTCGTTCATCGGCGTTTCACCCTTGACCTTGCGATGCTCGACCAGCATGTGCGCGCGCTGCTCGGTACCCTGGAACGACAGCATCACGCGTCCCGACGCCGTATCGGCAAGCCCGACGCGCGAGCCGAGCCGCACCGACACGCCCCACGGGCCGGGGCCGTCCACCTGTGCGATCACGAGCAGGTTGCCGCGATCGTAGACGGTCAGATGGCACGACTGTTCGGCCGCATCGGCGAAGCGCTGCATCAGCGGCAAGGCCTCGGCGATCAGCCGGTTCATCGGCGGATGGCGGTGCGCGAGCGCGAACAGTTTCAGGCTGAGCGTGTAACGGTCGCCGCCGCTCGAGCGCATCACGTAGCGGCGCGCGACGAGACGTTCGAGCATCCGGTAGATCTCGCTCGCGTTGCGGCCGAGCTCCTTCGTGATTTCGGTGCGGGTGAGCCCTTCCTTTTGTTCCGACAGGAGTTCGAGAATGTCGAGCCCCTTGTCGAGGGCGGGTGCGCGATAGCGGTCGGCTGCGCCCATCGACGCCCGTGCGTCGCTGCCGGGGAGCGGGTTATTGGTCGTTTGCGTCATGGTAGGAAGTCCGGGAATGGCCAATCGGTTGGCGACGCACGCTGGCCGGTTTGCACGCAGATTCGCGAAGCCGCATGCGGATGTGACTGCCGTCCGGACGAGCCTGACAATAAACGTTCAGTGTGCAATGCGGCGTCTTTTTGCCGATCGTTGTCCAGCAAGAACGGATCACGTGCCGTTCCCGATGACAGGGTCGTAAGAAATATTCGACATTCATCTTTCGGTATCGAAGGACCGCGGCATTGGGCGTAAAGCCGGATGGTTCGGCGGCCCCGATGCTGCTGTGCAATCTCCGCAGGCGCACCAATAGTCGGTATCCGTCGCGCGCCATTTCACGGCGGGCCGCCGATGGTACAAAGAGCGGCGGGCCAGCGACGGTGCGGCCGCGCGTGAAGCCGACCGGCACCGGCCGGCACATGGCGCGGAGGCCGGGCCGTCGTCGCCGATGCGCAGACCGGCGGCCGCCCGTTCGATGCGCGCCGCACCCGGTGCGGCGCCGCGATCGCTGCGCCTGCGCGAGCCTCGCGTGTCGATTGGCCTGCCGGATTCGGGGCCCGACGCGCGTCATCGACGATCGGCATTCAGTCCGGCGCGTGGCCGTCAGCGGCCGCGTCGGCCGGTATCCTGTCACATTCGACAACAGAGGTTGAGCACGATGAAACTGCTTCGCTATGGCCCGTCGGGCCAGGAAAAGCCCGGTATTCTCGACGCGGACGGCCGGATTCGCGACCTGTCCGCGCACGTGCCGGATCTTGCCGGCGACGCGCTGTCCGACGCCGGTCTCGCGCGCCTGCGCGCGATCGACCCGGCCACGCTGCCGCTCGTCTCCGGCGAGCCGCGCATCGGCGCCTGCGTCGGGCGCGTCGGCAAGTTCATCGGCATTGGTCTCAACTATGCCGATCACGCAGCCGAAGCCGGCATGCCGGTGCCGAAGGAACCCGTGGTGTTCGGCAAGTGGACCAGTTCGATCTGCGGCCCGAACGACGGCATCGACATCCCGAAGGGCTCCGTGAAGACGGACTGGGAAGTCGAACTGGGCGTCGTGATCGGCGCGACGTGCAAGGACGTCGACGAAGCGCGCGCGCTGGATTACGTCGCCGGCTACTGCGTCGTCAACGACGTGTCCGAGCGCGAGTGGCAGATCGAGCGCGGCGGCCAGTGGGACAAGGGCAAGGGCTTCGACACGTTCGGCCCGATCGGCCCGTGGCTCGTCACGCGCGACGAGGTGCCCGATCCGCAGCGCCTCGACCTGTGGCTCGAGATCGACGGCCACCGCTATCAGAACGGCAACACGCGCACGATGGTGTTCACCGTCGCGCAACTGATCGCCTACCTGTCGACCTGCATGACGCTGCAACCGGGCGACGTGATCACGACCGGTACGCCGCCGGGCGTCGGGATGGGCATCAAGCCGTCGCCGGTGTTCCTGAAGGCCGGTCAGACGGTGCGCCTCGGGATCGCGGGGCTCGGCGAGCAGTTACAGAGCACGCGCAACGCGCAGTAAGCGCTCGCGCGGCGCGGGCGAGGCTGGCGGACGTAACCGGCTGGCTATCCGCCAGCGCCGCCGGACCCGTCGCCGGATCGCCGGCGGCGACCGACGCGAGTCGAACGCCGACCCCGGTGCAACAAAGACAAGGGCCCGGCTCCGCATGACGCGGAACCGGGCCCTTGTCGTTCATCCGCGTTGGGACTCGGCGGATCAGACGACGTTGCCCAGCTCGCAATGGGCTTCGAGGCGATACCCGTCGGGATCGACGACGAACGCCGCGTAATAGCCGGGGCCGTAGTGCTCGCGTTTGCCCGGCCCGCCGTTGTCCTGTCCGCCGTGCTGCAGCGCGGCGCGGTAGAACGCATCGACTTCCACCGGCGACGCCGCGCGAAACGACAGGTGCAACCCTGAATCGGGATCGGCGACGACCGGACGTGCCGCGTGCTGCAACCACAGCACCGGTTCGCTGGTGCCGTAGCCGAGGGATCCGTCGTCGCTGTACAGCCGCTTGTAGCCGAGCGCGCCGAGCGTGCTGTCGTAGAACGCGCGGCTGCGGTCGATGTGGGCAACGCCGAACGAAAGGTGATCGATCATCTGTGGCTCCTTGAACTGAAGGGGGGCATCAGTGCAGCAAACCTGTTTACAACCACCAGGCCATCCGCTTGTGACGAAGCGCGCCGAGCATGCTGTCGTGGAACGCGCGGCTGCGGCCGGTGTGGACAACGTCGTGCGAAAAACGATCGATCATCTGTGGCTCCTTGAACTAAAGAGGGGACATCACAGCAGCAAACCGGTTTTTAACCACCATGCTGGTTATATTAGGAAGCGTCCGGATGCTTGTCAACCGGCATGGTGGTTAGATACGATCGCGTCATGAGCAAAACGCAACCTTCCGTCACGACGGACTGCCTGGTTCCGGCGCCGTCGGAAACGCTGAGCATCGATTTCGCGAACACGCTGTACTGGCGTGGCGCCGACGTGCCGACCGAAACCTTCGGCACGCTGGACGACCTGTTCACGTGGTGCCGCGAGCAGGCTGGCGTGCCGGCCGGCCTGGCCGACGCGTGTCGCGCACAAGCACAAGAGAACGAGAAGGAGGACGCGCCGGCGATGCTGACGCGCGCGCTCGCGCTGCGCGAGGCGTTGTACCGGCTCTTTCACGCGCAGGCCGAGCGGCGCGAGCCGCAAGCCGACGATCTCGCGCTGCTGGGCGGTTTTCTGGCGGAAGCGGCGCCGCGCGTCGCGCTCGCGCGGATCGATGGTGGTTACGCGTGGCGGATCGGGGCAGCGGGCGCGACGCTCGCGGGGCTGCTGAGCCCGGTGCTGTGGTCGGCGACCGACCTGCTGGGCGGCGCGCGCCTCGCGAAGGTCAAGCGCTGCGCGAACGACGTATGCCAGTGGCTGTTCATCGACGACAGCAAGAACGGCAGCCGCCGCTGGTGCTCGATGTCGTCCTGCGGCAATCGCGCGAAGGCGTACCGCCACTATCACAAGGCCGATTGACGGCGGCGCGCGTCCCGGTGCGTCACCCGTCGATCGCGCCCATCCCGCCCGAACCTATTTCGCCGACAGCTTCCGCCACAGCGTCGTCTTGCTGATGCCGAGCATCGCGCACGCGCGATCGCGATCGCCGCCGCACGCATCGAGCGCCGCGCGGATCTCGTCGGCTTCTGCGCGACGGCGGCGCGCGTGGAGCGTCTGCGCGTCGGTGGCGTCGGCATCGGCCGCATCGGGCGGCGCCGCGAACAGCTCGGGTGCGATCGCCTGCAGCGCATCGGGCGCGAGTGCCGCGCACGCGGCGCCCGGATCGTGCTCGTCGACCTCCTCGGCCAGTTCCACCGCGATCCGCTCGATCACGTTCTGCAGTTCCCGCACGTTGCCGGGCCAGCGGTAGCGCGCGAGCGTCGCCTGCGTCGCGCCGAGCACGCGCATCGCATCGTCGGCCTCGCGCACGCGTTCGGCCAGCCGCGGCTCGCGCCGCGCGGCCTGCACGAGCAGCGTGGCCGCGAGCGCCGGAATGTCGGCGGCGCGCTCGCGCAGCGGCGGCAGGCCGACGTTCAGGATGTTGAGCCGGTAATACAGGTCCGCGCGGAACGTGCCGGCCTCGACGGCCGCGAGCAGCGGCCGGTGCGTCGCGGCGATCACGCGCACGTCGATGCGGATCGGCTCGGTCGAGCCGAGACGGATCACCTCGCGCTCCTGCAGCACGCGCAGCAGCCGGCTTTGCAGCGACGGCGGCATCTCGCCGATCTCGTCGAGAAACAGCGTGCCGCGGTGCGCGGCCTCGAACAGCCCGGTCTTGCCACCGCGCCGCGCGCCGGTGAACGCGCCTTCCTCGTAACCGAACAGCTCGCTCTCGAGCAGCGCCTCCGGAAACGCGCCGCAGTTGATCGCGACGAACGGATAGCTGCGCCGCACCGACAGCGCGTGCAGGCTCTGCGCGATCATTTCCTTGCCGGTGCCGCTTTCGCCGAGCACGAGCACGGTCGCATCGGATTTCGCGTAGCGGCGCACGAGATCGCGCACGCGCGCCATCGGCGCGGACGCGCCGACCACGTCGTCGAGCGTGTAGCGCGCCGCGAACTGCTGCGTGTTCGGCTGCGAACGCAGCGCGCGGTCGAGCCGTTCGACCGCGCGCGATTCCTGGAACGTCAGCACGCTGCCCGACGTGACGCCGCGATCGACGAGCGGCCCGCGATGCACGACGTAGCGCACGCCGCGCACGGTCGCGAGCGCGTCGCCGTCCTCGCCGCGCAGCGTGCGCAGTTCCGGACGCAGGTCGACGAGCGCGCGGCCGACGGCCGCCGCGGGTTCGACCCCGAGCGCCGACGCGAGCCGCTCGTTGATGGCTTCGACGCGGCCGCGCGCGTCGAGCGCGACCACGCCGTCGCGCAGGTGCTGCAGCAGGTTGTCGAGCCGCTGGCGGCGAAACGCCTCGGCGTGCGTCGCGTACGCGACCTCGAGCGCCGTCTCGACCGCCTTGCGCACCGACGCGTGCGAATACAGGAACACCGCGCCCATGCCGGCGCTCGCCGCGAGATCGGTGACGAGGCCGGGGCCGACGATCGTCTCGATGCCGCGGTCGTGCAGGTCGTGCACGCAGGCTTCCGCTTCCTGCGCGGACTGATATGACGCAAACTGCACGTCGAGGCCGTAGGCGGCGACGAAGCGGCGCACTTCGGGCGGCGTCTCGCCGGCGCTGACGAGCGCGATCCGCGACGCGTCGCGCCGCGCGCGCGCGAGCGCCTGCATCACGTCGAAGCCGGTCGGCGACACGACCACGACCGGCACCTGCGCCCGCGTTTTCAGGAAGCCGCCGTTCGAGCCGGCCGCGACGATCACGTCGGGGCGCGCGGTGCCGGCCTCCGCGATCGCGCTCAATGCGTCTTCGTACGCCCGCGTGACGATGCGCACGTCGGCGCGTTCGTCGAATTCGCCGGCGATCTCGCGAAACAGGTCGCGCAGGCGGCTGATGCCCATCGCCCAGATGCGCGGACGCACCGTGCGGTCGGCCGGGCCGACGGGCTTGGTCGAGGAGAGGTCCATGGCGACCGATTATGCGCGCGCGATTTCATTTTTGAAACATGAAATTGCTGAAATGAAATCATCGGGCGCTGCCTCGCCCGTGCCGGTTGCTTAAGAATCAGTGGGTTAGCCCCGATTCACGAGCTGGCCCGGTCCTTGCTGTTCATGGTCATTCCTTCAGGAGGCCGTTCATGAGCAACACGCATCTTCAGAGCGCCGGCGCGAAATTCCGCGCGGCAGTCGCGGCCGAGCAGCCGCTGCAGGTGGTCGGCGCGATCACCGCGTACGCAGCCAAGATGGCGCAGGCCGTCGGCTTCAAGGCCGTGTACCTGTCGGGCGGCGGCGTCGCCGCGAATTCGCTCGGCATTCCCGATCTCGGCATCAGCACGATGGAAGACGTGCTCATCGACGCGAACCGGATCACCAACGCGACCGACCTGCCGCTGCTCGTCGACATCGATACGGGCTGGGGCGGCGCGTTCAACATCGCGCGCACGGTCCGTTCGTTCATCAAGGCCGGTGTCGCAGCCGTGCACCTCGAGGACCAGGTCGGCCAGAAGCGTTGCGGCCACCGTCCGGGCAAGGAAGTCGTGCCGACCGACGAAATGGTCGATCGCGTGAAGGCCGCGGTCGACGCGCGCACCGACGACCAGTTCGTGATCATGGCCCGCACCGACGCGGCCGCTGCAGAAGGGATCGACGCCGCGATCGAGCGCGCGATCGCCTACGTGGAAGCCGGCGCGGACATGATCTTCCCGGAAGCGATGAAGACGCTCGACGACTATCGCCGCTTCAAGGCCGCGGTGAAGGTGCCGATCCTCGCGAACCTGACCGAGTTCGGCTCGACGCCGCTGTTCACACTCGACGAGCTGCGCGAGGCGAACGTCGACATCGCGCTGTACTGCTGCGGCGCGTATCGCGCGATGAACAAGGCCGCGCTGAATTTCTACGAGACGCTGCGCCGCGACGGCACGCAGAAGGCGGCGGTGCCGACCATGCAGACCCGCGCCGAGCTGTACGACTTCCTCGGCTATCACGCGTACGAGCAGAAGCTCGACGAACTGTTCGCGCAGGGCAAGAAGTAACGCGGCCCGCGCGCCGGGACACGGTTCCCGGAACGCTTTTGCATGAAGCCGGGCCGCGCGCACGAGCGCCGCGCCCGGCCGACGTGACACCCCAGATACCCATTGGAGAACGGAAACATGAGCGAGACGAAAGACGCAGCAGCACCGGCCGCCGCAGGCGCATTCAAGCCGAAGAAGTCGGTGGCGCTGTCGGGCGTGACGGCCGGCAACACGGCGCTGTGCACGGTCGGCAAGACCGGCAACGACCTGCACTATCGCGGCTACGACATTCTCGACGTCGCCGAATCGTGCGAATTCGAGGAAATCGCGCACCTGCTCGTGCACGGCACGCTGCCGAACCTGACCGAACTCGCCGCATACAAGACCAAGCTGCGCGCGCTGCGCGGCCTGCCGAGCGCGCTGAAGGCCGCGCTCGAGCAGATCCCGGCGTCGGCTCATCCGATGGACGTGATGCGCACCGGCGTGTCGGTGCTCGGCACCGTGCTGCCGGAGAAGGACGATCACAACCTGCCGGGCGCGCGCGACATCGCCGACCGCCTGATGGCGTCGCTCGGCTCGATGCTGCTTTACTGGTATCACTTCTCGCACAACGGCAAGCGCATCGAGACGGAAACCGACGACGACTCGATCGGCGGCCACTTCCTGCACCTGCTGCACGGCAAGACGCCGTCGAAGTCGTGGGTCGACGCGATGCACACGTCGCTGATCCTGTACGCGGAGCACGAGTTCAACGCGTCGACGTTCACCGGCCGCGTGATCGCGGGCACGGGTTCGGACATCTACTCGGCGATCACCGGCGCGATCGGCGCGCTGCGCGGTCCGAAGCACGGTGGCGCGAACGAAGTCGCGTACGAAATCCAGAGCCGCTACAGCTCGCCGGACGACGCCGAAGCCGACATCCGCCGCCGCGTCGAGAACAAGGAAGTCGTGATCGGTTTCGGCCACCCGGTCTACACGATCTCCGATCCGCGCAACAAGGTGATCAAGGGCGTCGCGCACAAGCTGTCGAAGGAAGCGGGCGACCTGAAGCTGTACAGCATCGCCGAGCGCCTGGAATCGGTGATGTGGGACGCGAAGAAGATGTTCCCGAACCTCGACTGGTTCAGCGCGGTGTCGTATCACATGATGGGCGTGCCGACCGCGATGTTCACGCCGCTGTTCGTGATCTCGCGCACGTCCGGCTGGAGCGCGCACATCATCGAGCAGCGCGTCGACAACAAGATCATCCGCCCGAGCGCGAACTACACGGGTCCGGAAGACCTGCAGTTCGTGCCGATCGAGAAGCGCTGATCTTCGGCCGCGCGCGCCGGCGCCCGTGATGCGGGCCGCCGGCGCGCGCGCAACGTCTTACCCCGAATTCCGCCCCACATCATGAATACCGCCAACCGCAAACCCCTGCCCGGCACGTCGCTGGACTACTTCGACGCGCGTGCCGCGGTCGAAGCGATCGCTCCCGGCGCATACGACACGCTGCCGTACACGTCGCGCGTGCTCGCCGAAAACCTCGTGCGCCGCTGCGATCCGGCGATCCTCGCCGATTCGCTGAAGCAGATCATCGAGCGCAAGCGCGAACGCGACTTCCCGTGGTTCCCGGCGCGCGTGGTGTGCCACGACATCCTCGGCCAGACGGCGCTCGTCGACCTCGCGGGCCTGCGCGACGCGATCGCCGAGCGCGGCGGCGACCCGGCCAAGGTGAACCCGGTCGTGCCCGTGCAGCTGATCGTCGACCACTCGCTCGCCGTCGAGTGCGGCGGCTTCGATCCGGACGCGTTCGCGAAGAACCGCGCGATCGAGGATCGCCGCAACGAGGATCGCTTCCACTTCATCGAATGGACCAAGCGGTCGTTCGAGAACGTCGACGTGATCCCGCCGGGCAACGGCATCATGCACCAGATCAACCTCGAGAAGATGTCGCCGGTGATCCAGGCGCAGGACGGCGTCGCGTTCCCGGACACCTGCGTCGGCACCGACAGCCACACGCCGCA
This sequence comes from Burkholderia sp. Bp9090, assembly GCF_003857985.1. Lineage (NCBI taxonomy): Bacteria > Pseudomonadati > Pseudomonadota > Betaproteobacteria > Burkholderiales > Burkholderiaceae > Burkholderia > Burkholderia sp. Bp9090. The sequence goes on along the minus strand of NZ_QTPV01000005.1, from coordinate 123,060 downwards.
CGTCGACGCGCTCGGCGTGATCGCGATCGGCGTGGGCGGGCTGGAGGCCGAGAACGTGATGCTCGGCCGCGCATCGTGGATGCGCCTGCCCGACATCGTCGGCGTCGAGCTGACCGGCAAGCGCCAGCCCGGCATCACCGCGACCGACGTGGTGCTCGCGCTGACCGAGTTTCTGCGCAAGGAAAAGGTGGTCGGTGCGTATCTGGAATTTCGTGGCGAAGGCGCCGCGAGCCTCACGCTCGGCGACCGCGCGACGATCTCGAACATGGCGCCCGAATATGGCGCGACGGCCGCGATGTTCTTCATCGACGGCCAGACGACCGACTACCTGCGCCTCACCGGACGCAGCGACGAGCAGGTGAAGCTGGTCGAGACCTACGCGAAGGCAGCCGGCCTGTGGGCCGATACGCTCGCCAACGCGCAATACGAGCGCACGCTGACGTTCGACTTGTCGAGCGTCGTGCGCAACATGGCCGGCCCGTCGAACCCGCACAAGCGGCTGCCGACGTCCGATCTCGCCGCGCGCGGGATCGCCGGCCAATGGGAAGAAAAGGCGGGCGAGATGCCCGACGGCGCGGTGATCATCGCCGCGATCACGAGCTGCACGAACACCAGCAACCCGCGCAACGTGATCGCCGCGGCCTTGCTCGCCCGCAACGCGAACGCGAAGGGCCTCACGCGCAAGCCGTGGGTGAAGAGCTCGCTCGCGCCGGGCTCGAAGGCGGTCGAGCTGTACCTCGAAGAAGCGAACCTGCTGCCCGAACTCGAGAAGCTCGGCTTCGGCATCGTCGCGTTCGCGTGCACGACCTGCAACGGGATGTCGGGCGCGCTCGACCCGAAGATCCAGCAGGAGATCGTCGATCGCGACCTGTACGCGACGGCCGTGCTGTCCGGCAACCGCAACTTCGACGGCCGCATCCATCCGTATGCGAAGCAGGCGTTCCTCGCGTCGCCGCCGCTCGTCGTCGCGTATGCGATCGCCGGCACGATCCGGTTCGACATCGAGAAGGACGTGCTGGGCCACGACCAGGACGGCAAGCCCGTCACGCTGAAGGACATCTGGCCGACCGACGAGGAAATCGACGCGATCGTCGCGTCGAGCGTGAAACCCGAGCAGTTCCGCAAGGTCTACGAACCGATGTTCGCGCGCGCGGCCGATGCGGGCGAGCGCGCGGCGCCGCTGTACGACTGGCGCGCGCAGAGCACGTACATCCGCCGCCCGCCGTACTGGGAAGGCGCGCTGGCCGGCGAGCGCACGCTCAAGGGCATGCGCCCGCTCGCGGTGCTCGGCGACAATATCACGACCGATCACCTGTCGCCGTCGAACGCGATCCTCGCGAACAGCGCGGCCGGCGAATACCTCGCGAAGATGGGCCTGCCCGAAGAAGACTTCAACTCGTACGCGACGCACCGGGGAGACCACCTGACCGCGCAGCGCGCGACCTTCGCGAACCCGACGCTGATCAACGAGATGGCGGTCGTCGACGGCGCGGTGAAGAAGGGCTCGCTCGCGCGCGTCGAGCCGGAAGGCAAGGTCATGCGGATGTGGGAAGCGATCGAGACGTACATGAATCGCAAGCAGCCGCTGATCGTGATCGCGGGCGCCGACTACGGCCAGGGCTCGTCGCGCGACTGGGCCGCGAAGGGCGTGCGGCTCGCGGGCGTCGAGGCGATCGTCGCCGAAGGCTTCGAGCGGATCCACCGCACGAACCTGATCGGGATGGGCGTGCTGCCGCTCGAGTTCAAGCCGGGCACGAACCGCACGACGCTCGGCATCGACGGCACCGAGACCTTCGACGTGATCGGCGAGCGTACGCCGCGTGCCGATCTCACGCTGGTGATTCACCGCAAGAACGGCGAGCGCGTCGAGGTGCCGGTGACGTGCCGGCTCGATACGGCCGAGGAAGTGTCGATCTACGACGCGGGCGGCGTGCTGCAGCGTTTCGCGCAGGACTTCCTCGAATCGTCGCAGGCGGCTTGACCGGGTCATACAGGGACAACGCAAACATGGCTCACATTCCTCAAATCAGGATTCCCGCGACCTACATGCGCGGCGGCACCAGCAAGGGCGTGTTCTTCCGGCTGCAGGACCTGCCGGACGCCGCGCAGGCGCCGGGCGCCGCGCGCGACGCGCTGCTCTTGCGCGTGATCGGCAGCCCCGATCCGTACGGCAAGCAGATCGACGGGATGGGCGGCGCGACGTCGTCCACCAGCAAGACGGTGATCGTGTCGAAGAGCACGCGGCCGGGGCATGATGTCGACTACCTGTTCGGGCAGGTCGCGATCGACCGCGCGTTCGTCGACTGGACCGGCAACTGCGGCAACCTGTCGGCGGCGGTCGGCCCGTTCGCGATCAGCGGCGGCCTCGTCGATGCGTCGCGCGTGCCGCGCGACGGCGTCGCGACAGTGCGGATCTGGCAGGCGAACATCGGCAAGACGATCGTCGCGCACGTGCCGGTCACGAACGGCGCGGTGCAGGAGACGGGCGACTTCGAGCTGGACGGCGTCACGTTCCCGGCCGCCGAAGTGCAGCTCGAGTTCATGGACCCGGCCGCCGACGAAGAGGGCGCGGGCGGCTCGATGTTCCCGACCGGCAACCTCGTCGACGACCTCGCCGTGCCGGGCATCGGCACGCTGAAGGCGACGATGATCAACGCGGGGATTCCGACCATCTTCGTCGACGCAGAGGCGATCGGCTATACGGGCACCGAGCTGCAGGACGCGATCAACGGCAACCCGAAGGCGCTCGAGAAGTTCGAGACGATCCGCGCGCACGGCGCGCTGCGCATGGGCCTGATCGATACGCTCGACGAGATCGCGACGCGGCAGCACACGCCGAAGGTCGCGTTCGTCGCGAAGCCGGCCGACTATGTCGCGTCGAGCGGCAAGCGCGTGAATGCGGGCGACGTCGACCTGCTGGTGCGGGCGATGTCGATGGGCAAGCTGCACCACGCGATGATGGGCACGGCGGCGGTCGCGATCGGCACGGCCGCGGCGATCCCCGGCACGCTCGTCAACCTTGCGGCGGGCGGCGGTGAGCGTAATGCGGTGCGCTTCGGGCATCCGTCGGGCACGCTGCGCGTCGGCGCGGAAGCGCAGCTCGAGAACGGCGAATGGACCGTCACGAAGGCGATCATGAGCCGCAGCGCGCGCGTGCTGATGGAAGGCTGGGTGCGGGTGCCGGGGGATGCGTTCTGAGCATGCCGCGGTTCGTGCGTGCAACCCTGCAGCGCTGAACCGGACCGATCCCTGCGAAGCGGGCCCGCTGCGCAGGGATTTTTTCGTTTGGCGCATGCGTGACGAAGGCAATTCGCTATTCAACGCGTGGGATCGGTGACCGTACCGGTGCGCGGAAGCGCACTCCGGTCGTGATGCACGGATCCGAGCTGGCGTGAGTCATCGCAGATCGATCCCAAAGCGTGGGACCCACGTGAGCACTAAAGCGCTAACGCGGATCGACCGCGAAGCATGGGACCACGTAAGCGCTAAAGCGCTAACGTGGATCGACCGCGAAGCATGGGATCCACGTAAGCGCTAAAGCGCTAACGTGGATCGACAGGAGAATCGCATGTCGCTTGATGCGCCGCTTTCCGGCGTCCACATCGTCGAATTCGAAGGCCTCGGCCCCGGCCCGCTCGCGGGCTGGATGCTCGCCGGGATGGGCGCGCGCATCACGCTGATCGCGCGTCCGGCCGGCCGCACCAGCGCACCGGACGCGCTGCAGGGCCGCGACGGCGACCTGCTGCGCGAAGGCAAGACGATCGTCGAACTCGATCTGAAGACGCCGGCGGGCCGCGACGCGGCGCTCGCGCTGATCGCGCAGGCCGACGCGCTGATCGAGGGCCTGCGTCCCGGCGTGATGGAACGCCTCGGCCTCGGGCCCGACGATTGCGCGCGCCACAACCCGAAGCTCGTGTATGGACGCATGACGGGCTGGGGCCAGGACGGACCGCTCGCGACGGCCGCCGGGCACGACCTGAACTACGTCGCGCTGACGGGGCTGCTGTCGCTGTCGGCACCGCGCGACGGCCGGCCCGGCGTGCCGCCGACCGTCGTCGGCGATGCGGGCGGCGCGCTCGGGCTCGCGTTCGGGATCGTCTGCGCGCTGTTCGACGTGCGCGGCGGCGGCCCGGGGCGCGTGGTCGACGGCGCGATCGTCGACATCGTGTCGATGCTCGGCTCGCTCGCGTTGTGGGCACGCGCGAACGGGCAGCTCGATGGCGCGCAGCCGAGCCTCTTCCACGATGCGCCGTTCTACGACGTGTATCGCTGCGAGGACGGCGAATGCGTGACGATCGGCGCGCTCGAGCCGCCGTTCTATGCGTTGCTGGTCGAGCGGCTCGGTTTGAGCGATGTCGATCCGGCGTCGCAGTACGATCGCGCGCGCTGGCCGGCGCTGAAGGTGCGTTTCGCGGAGGTGTTCGCACAGCAGCCGTCCGCGCACTGGCGCGCGCTGCTCGAAGGGACGGACGCATGCTTTGCGCCGGTGCTGAGCGTGGCCGACGCGCTGGAGCATCCGCACAATGCGGCGCGCGGGATCTATCGTACCGATGCGAGCGGCAACGTTCGGGCGCGCGTGGCGCCACGTTTTCTGCCGTTGACGGGCGATGAAGCTTAAGCGCATCCCAAGTCGGATATATCTCGGATAATGCCGACCGCATCGAGGTATTGAGACAGAAAAAAATAATCCTCGTTGTCGGTAGGAGTTTCGAATTCGTCTGATTGTTTTTCCTTTCTCGATCACGCAAATTTTTGCGTCGAACAATCCTTATCCATTCGTCGAGAAAGGAGATCCAGATGAAGAACGAGCAGAGCGCGCCGACTTATCTTTTCGCCACCATCGGAGCGCTCACTGAGCGCGGTGGTCGTGTGACCCAAGCTAGCAGCGGCCTTGCTGTCGCTGGGCTTGCTGTTGCCCGGGTTGGCGATGTCGTCACGTACGAGGATGGCAGTGAGGCAGTCATTACCGACGGTGCGGGCAATTATGCGGTTTGCCGAGAAAGGCCATTTGCACTGGTAGGTAGCCGATTGAGCAATGGCGATCGTATCGTCGAAACACTTCAGCGGTTATGGGGCATTCATGTTCCGGCGGGTGAGACGGTCGAAGGCTTGTTCGATGCGGCTTATGTGCCTTCGCCTGAGCCGCCGCGCCACCGGCTCGCGGTGCGAGGCGCAACGACTGCGCGAGGTGGCGTGCTGCGCAACGCTACCTGTGCCTGGAACACCGGTGTCCGGCTTGGCAAGGCTGGTATCGTGGGTAATCAGGTCCACTATGCGGACGGTTCGACCGCGCGAATCGTAAGCGGTCTTGCCCTGGCGGATAACCGTGACTTCGAGCCGCTGGCTTTTGTCGGAAGCGAACTCGATAACGGCGACATCATTACGGACAGCCCGGAGCGCGAGGGTCTCGTATCCGCCTTTACCTTCACGCTGGTGAAGCGTTCGACTACGGCACGCCCAGGAGACGTCGCGTGATCCGCTATTTCCTTGCGAAGGGCGATCAGGGTGGCAGTGCGAGCATTACGGAAGGATTGGACCCCTCGAATGGGGCATTTTGGTGGGACGGCCTGGACTTCAAAACCAATTACGGAAACCATCCCAAGGTTCGTGATGGCTTCAAATGGGGTTCGCAATCGGACAACATTTTTGGCGTGCCGGAGAAGCGGCGCGAGGTCATCGTTCGATGGAAAATCCGCAATAAAAGGACCGGGAAGATCGTCGATGGGGGTGAGCGCGGGCGTTACGATTCGGTGTGGGTTTCGACAGCCGCGCACGGGGATACGGTATTTTGGAAGCACAATCCCGACTATCTGAAGGCGAGCGGAGGAAAAGCATACCGATGAAACCCGCAATGACCTTGGTGGCAATCCTGGTTGCCTTCGCAAGGAGCGCTCATGGCGCTACGATCTACGACAGCTATGACGAGTTCTATGCGGCCCAATCGAGTGCATTGTTTGGCAGTCCAGTCCAGCAACGCGCAAGCTTTCTATATTCCGATCGCGGCAATGGAGGCGTATACCAGGATTTTCAAATCGACTTGGACGGGAAGACGGTACACGTCACAGTAGCGGAGCGCCAGATATCGATTGGCGGCAGGATCTATCGCTTTTCGAACGCAACGACTTTCCCTGGTGAACATCCGGTGGATATCTACCCCGGAAGCGCGAGCATATTTTTTACTGGAGCCGCGGACCATCGTCCGTCGGCTCTCTGTGTGGAGGGAAACAGCAGCGGGTCTGGTGAATCTGGCCGCCATCGCCAAATCTACTTGCTGACCAACCCGTTCGAGTTTAGAAAAAGCGCGGCATTTCTTCATTTGCCGAGTCTGCTTTCGTCCTGTCGGGCCGTATTGGCAACAAAGGCCGGATTGCTTGCATTTCCGAAGAACAGCTATCTGTTCGATGATGCACAAGAGACCCGTCTCGGCCTATTAATTTCGTACTACACGTTTGAAAAGCGGCGCTTTGTTCCGGCCCTGAACGAGGTGCGGCTTCGATTTACGCGTCCCGAGATTCCATTTCAATTTTCGGTTCAGGGCGAGCAATAAGACAGCCGAACGATTCGCCGACGAATCTGCCTTACGCCGTTTCCTCCCGCGCATCCGGCATCTTGCCGTCGCCGACGCGGTTGATCGTGCCTTGCGCGATTGCGACGAGCCGTTCGTGATCGCCGTCGATGACGAACACATGACACTGGCAGGTCGCCTGGTGCCGGCCCGCGTAGACGACCTTCGCGCGCGCAACGAGCGTGCCGTTCACGGCCGGCCGCAGGTAGTTGATCTTGTATTCGGCGGTGATGACGCGCGGGCCGAGCACCAGCGCGCCGGCGAACGTCAGCGCGTTGTCGGCGAGATAGCCGATCACGCCGCCGTGCACGAAGCCGTGCTGCTGCCGCAGTTCTTCCCGCACGGGCAGGCACAGCGACACTTCGTTGTCGCCGATATGCATCAGCTCCGTGCCCAGCAGCATGCTGAACGGTTGCGCGCGCAATGCGCCGCGCGCGTGGTCCGTGATGTCCGTCATCGACTTCCCCAATGCGTGTCCGCTTGCGCTGAACTCTAGGAAGGGGGCCGCGGATAAGCAAGGAAATTCGTCCGCATTTCGCGCAGATGCCGGCGCGATGCGACGTGATGATTGCGTCGAACGCGCGCGTTGTCCTCGTTTGCCGGCGATTCGACGGGAATGGCGGGCACTGGCCGGGCGCCTCTCGCCGGATGTTCCTAAAGTCCGACGAAGAAATGCCGCTAATGCCGGGGCATTGCTCCATCGTCGGCTCTCCAGGAATCTCCCCCATGTTCGGAAAAATCAAGCTCGCGTCGGGTCTGCTCGGCGTGTTGACCGTGTTTTGCCTCTTTCTGTTCGCGATCGAGGCGCTCGGCTTCTGGGCGCTCGCGTCGACGCGCAGCGGCGTCGACGATCTGTCGAACGTCGCGATCGCGCAGGTCGACGCGGCCAGCCAGGCGACCGAGCGCCTGCTCGACGCCCGCGTGAACCTGTCGCGCGCCGGCACGCGGATGGTGCGCGGCGGCCCGAAGCCCGACGAGATCATCCGTCATGCCAGCGCTTCGCTCGGCGAAGCGGACAAGGCGTTCGCCGCGCTGACGGCCGCACAGGCCGTCGACGCGACGAACCGCGCGCGCGTCGCCGCGCTCGCCGAGCGCTATCGCGCGCTGCGCGGCGCGCTGGGCGAACTCGTGCAGTTCCTCGATGCCGACAACATCCAGGCGTTCCTCGACCAGCCGACCCAAGGCTTCCAGGACGCGTACCTCGCCGAACTGCACCGCTTCGCCGACTACGGCGGCGCGTCGAGCCGCGACGCGCTCGCCACGATCGACAGCGGGATGCAGTGGTTCAAGTGGGTCGGCATCGTGCTGCTCGTGGCGATGCTCGCGGCGAGCGCGGCCATTTACGCGGCCGCGCGGCGCGCGGTGGTCGCGCCGCTGGACGAAGCCGGCCGCCATTTCGAGCGGATCGCGCAGGGCCGGCTCGACGAAGCCGTGCGGGCGGGTGGCGTGTTCGAGATCGACCGGATGCTGCGCGGCCTCGCCGCGATGCAGGCGAGCATCGCGGACACCGTGCGCACCGTGCGTCACGCGTCCGACGCGATCCACCTCGGCGCGGGCGAGATCGCCGGCGGCAACGCGGACCTGTCCGCGCGCACGGGCACGCAGGCTGCGTCGCTCGAGGAAACCGCCGCGAGCATGGAGGAACTGACCGCGACGGTGCGCCAGAACACCGACAGCGCACGTGCGGCCAGCGCGCTGGCCGACGCGGCGCTCGACGCGACGCGCCACGGCGGCGGCGTGGTCGACAGCGTGATCGACCGGATGCGCGGCATCGCCCAGAGCTCCGGGCGGATCGCGGAGATCATTTCGGTGATCGACGGCATCGCCTTCCAGACCAACATCCTCGCGCTGAACGCGGCGGTCGAAGCCGCGCGGGCCGGCGAGCAGGGCCGCGGCTTCGCGGTGGTCGCGGGCGAAGTGCGCTCGCTCGCGCAGCGCAGCGCGCAATCGGCGAAGGAGATCAAGGCGCTGATCGAGGAGTCGGTCGCGCAGATCGACGGCGGCTCGGAACTCGTCGAACGGGCCGGCGACGCGATGCGGACGGTTTCGGCGTCGATCACGCGGGTCGTGCAGACGATGTCGGAGATCACGGCCGCGTCGGTCGAGCAGACCGTCGGCATCGAGCAGGTCAACCAGGCCGTCACGCAAATGGACCAGCTGACACAGCAGAACGCGGCACTGGTGGAGGAAGTCGCGGCGGCGGCCGCGTCGCTGAACGACCAGACCGCGCACCTGATGCAGGCGGTGTCGGTGTTCGAACTGGGCGACGCGCGCGCGGCTCGCGGGGTTCGCCACGAGCGCGGGTCGCCGTCGCCGGCCGACGCCGGTTACGAAACGGCGGGCAGCGCCGCGTAAGCGGTCGCGAGGTGGTAGGGCGTCGTCGACGGCATGTCGGCGCGCGACACCTGCCCGTCGGCCGTCTTGCACTCGAACCAGCCGCGCGGATGCAGGAAGCGCGCGGCGAAGCACTCGATCTGCCGCGCGAGCGGCGCGGACGCCGGCGTGCCGCCGTGCGTCGCGAGTGCGCGCAGGTATTCGGTCTGCGCCCAGATCCGCTGCGTGCCGTCGAGGCATGCGCCTCGTGCGTCGACCGCCGCGCACACGGCGCCCGTCTGCGGATCGACCCCGTGCTGCTCGGCGAACGCGAACGCGCGCGCGAGTGCGCCGGGCAGCCCGGTTTGCGCGAGGCGCGCGCCGGCCGCGTCGACCAGATAGAACCACTCGAACTGATGGCCGGGCTCGAAGCGGTTGTCGGCCGCCCCGAGCGGCAGCTCGGCGACGCAGCCGGTCGCGGTATCGACGAACGTGCGTTCGACGGCCTGCGCGGTGCGCGCGAGCGCATCGTCGAACGCCGCGTCGCCGAACGCATCGGCGGCCGCGAGCCACGCTTCGGTCAGGTGCATCAGCGGGTTTTGCAGCGCGCCGCTGCCCGACGACGAGAAATCGGCGTGACGCGCGGCGTCGAGCAGCGCGTCGCCCGGCTGCGGCGCGAAGCGGTCCTGGATCAGCGCGGCGGTGTCCTCGGCGGCCGCGCGTGCCGCGGCGTCGCCCGACGCCGCATGCCACGCGGCACACGCGAACACGACGAACGCGTGCGTATAGAGGTCCTTGGTCGTGTCGAGCGGCGCGCCTTGCGCGTCGACGCTGTAGAACCAGCCGCCGTGGCGCGGGTCGCGGAAGCGGCCGCACAGCGAATCGAACAGCGTGGCCGCGTGCGCGATGTTGCCGGCCTGCGCGAACACGAACAGCTGCCGCGCGCAGGCCATGGCGCGATAACGGGTGACGGGCAGCGGTGCATGGCTGGCCGGGTCGACGGCCTCGAACGGTAGCCGCAGCGTGTGGTCGAACCCTGAACCCTGCCAGATCGGCAAGACGACGTGCGCGAAATGACGGCGCAGCTGGGCGGCCTGGGCGGAAGCGGAGTCGGAAACGGACATGACGGGGTTATGCGCTTGGATCGAAACGTGTCGGCGCGGCCCGGAGGATCGGCGCGGCCGGGGCCAAGGATAAAACATTCCGCGCGGCCGACGCCAAAAAAGGAGAGAAATCGGATGCTCGGCAACCTGGAACTCGTGATGCGGCTGGTTCTCGCGGCTGCGCTCGGCAGCGTCATCGGCATCGAGCGCGAGCGCCTTTCCTGGGCGGCCGGCCTGCGCACGCACATGCTGGTCTGTGTCGGCTCGACGCTCATCATGATCGTATCGGCATTCGGTTTCGCCGATGTGCTGGGCAGCAGCGACCACGTCGTGCTCGATCCGTCGCGGATCGCCGCGCAGGTGGTATCGGGGATCGGTTTTCTCGGCGCGGGCTCGATCCTGCTGCGCGGCGAGATCGTGCGCGGGCTGACGACGGCCGCGAGCCTGTGGTCGGTCGCCGCGATCGGCCTCGCGGTGGGCGGTGGCCTGTACGTCGCGGCGATTGCCGCGACGCTCATCATCCTGATCATCCTGGCCGGCATCAAGCCGCTCGAGCGGCGCTACTTCACGGTGCGGCAGCGGCGCCAGCTCGCGCTGACGGTGGTGAGCGGCGCGCTGACGTTCGATTCGCTGCACGCGGCGCTCGGCCCCGACAGCGCGCGCGTGAAGCAATTCATCGTGCAGCGCGCCGACGACACGGGCGAGCACGATGAGGTGCGCATCGCGCTCGGGCGCGTGTCGGATCTCGAATACCGCGCGATCTGCGACAAGCTGCGCGGGCTGTCGTGCGTGACGCGATTCGAGCAAGGCGGCGGCGTGCCGGGCGACGAATAGACGGCATCCGATCGGCCGGATCGGCGATCGGTCATGCGACAATGGCCGGTCACTGATTCCGTTCGACCTTCGGTTCCGCGCTCGCGGGCCTGCAATCCGACTCCATGACCGAATCCGTTTCCGTGCCTCGCTCCCGTTCCCATTCCCGCTCCGACCGTTCATCGGCCCGTTCGCGCCCGCGTTCCGTCGCGGCCGCGGCAGACACCGCCGCCAAGGCAACCGCGCGGTCCGGCAACGCGGGCGGCGATGCGCCGCGGGACGAACACACGCTCGACCTGTTCGGCGATCCGGTGCGCGAGCCGGCTGCGCGTGCGCCGGCCGTCTCGCGTGATGACGCGGTGGCGGACGCCGAGACGGTGGCCGCCGTTGTGGACGGCGAGGACGCCGCTCGGCAGGCGACGCTGGATGGATTCGCCACGTCGGGCGCCGCTGCCGATGCGGTCGATCCGGCTCCCGACGTCGCGACGACGACGGAGCCTGCTTCGACGCGTGGAAACGGCGATGCGGTCGGTGCCGATGTCGTGCCCGCGCCCGCTGCCGACACGACGAAGCCCGGCGGGGCGCGGCTGTCCGATGGTGGCGGCGCGCGCGCAGCTGGTGAGCCGGCAACGGGCGGCGGCCAGATGAAGGCCGGCAGCGTGTCGGAAGCCGGCGGCGCGGCCGGGACGAGCGCCGATCGTTCGACCGCGAATGCCGATGCGGTGGGTGGTGCGGTCGATGCGGCCATCGCCGATCGTCTCGTGAAAGCGGGCGGGGAGGCCGAAGGTGCCGCCGTGCCGGTCACACGCGATGACGCGGCGCGGGCGCCCGGTGAGACCACGAAGGGGCGTCGCGCATCCTCCGGCGGCAAGCGACGTGCGACTGCCGGCACGCGCGAAGCGGCAGCGCCAGCGGTGCGTAGTGTGCCGGAAGCAGCGGCTGTCGGCGCCGGGGCGGAGGTGCCTCCGGCGCAGCACACTCCGCCGTCCGCCGAACCGCAAGCGACCGCCGAACCGGCCGGGCCGGTCGCTGCCGCGATTGCCGCGAGTACCCGTGATGCTGCGCGAGCAGCCGCAGCGCCGGCCTCGCCGGTCGTGCAGCCGGTGGCGTCCGCGGCGTCGTTCGTGACGAAGCCGTCGGCGGATCGCGCGCAACCGGCCGCGTCGAGCGGGCCAGCCTTCGATCCCGACACGCATCTGCGCCCGCTGTCGGATCGGCTCGCCACCCTGCAGGCCGACACGGCCGGCATGAAGCAGGCGGCCGATCGCGAGATGCGTCGCGTCAACCGGCTGCTGCTGGCACTGGCGATCGTCGTGTTCGCGGGGCTCACCGCGCTGGTGCTGCAAACACGGCAGATTGCGCACCTGAAGCAGGAACTGGATGCCCGGCAACAGCGGATCGACCGGCTGGCTGCCGATCTGTCGACGCAGCAGGCAACGCTGATGACGCTCGCGGAACACCACGAAGCGATGCTGTCACAGGTCGACCGGCTGCAACGCAATGCGAACCGCGAGGCGGCGGCCGCGAAGCGCGTGCGTCGAACGCACTAAATCGTCCGACCCTACCTGCAAACCCCGGCCTGGCAAGGCGCGTCGCGGGAGACCGACCGTTGGCGGTTGCACGGGTGCGGCAAACTGATGCGGCGCGCTGGCAGAGTTCAGGGAAAACCCTTAGAATGAAGTCCATCTAAGGGAAAACCCTAGAGCCATCTGTCAGGAGTCTCACATGAGCTTCATTCTTGCCCTGCTGCAAAAGATCGACGACCTGTTCGTCTCCCCGCACCTGCCGCTCGACGCGGAATATTCGTACGCTGCGCGTCGCGCCGAAGCCGAGCGCGTGCGTCGTGCGAATCTCGTGCCGATCGTCCTGTATCGTCGCTGATTCGCTGATTCGCTGATTCGCTGATCCGGCGCAGCGCTCGCTGCAACTGCCTGCCCGCTTTCCGCCGTCGCATCGCGCGCCGGTGTGACCGTCCCGCTACACTGGAAGTCCGACTTCCCTCGCGACACCCGGGCCATGCTGCAGATGCGGCCGATGACGGCCGGTGAATTCCACGCATACCGCACGCGCGCCATCGACGGCTACGCGCGCGATCTCGTGTCGTCCGGGCAGAATGCGGCCGACGACGCGGCGAGCCGCGCCCGCGCCTGCTTCGATACGCTGCTGCCCGACGGCCTGCTCACTTCCGGCCAGACACTCGTCCAACTGATCGACGCTGCCAGCGGCGACACGGTCGGCGATCTCTGGTACGCGATCGTGCCCGAAGGGCCGAACCGCACGCTGTTCATCTACGACCTCGACATCGTCCCGTCACGGCGCCGCCAGGGCTGGGCCACACGCGCGCTCGATGCGCTGGAGGCCGAGGCACGCCGCCATGGCGTCACCGAGATCGGGCTGTCGGTGTTCAATCACAACACGGCTGCCCGTGCGCTGTATCGGGCGTGCGGCTTCGCGCCGATCACGACGACGCTGATCAAGCCGGTCGTCTCTGGCTAACGACGAAGATTCGACACCGCAGGCGCAACGTTTTCGTTTCGACACGATTTGACGTAAGCACACGCGTGGGCCGTGGCGCGCTCTGGACGGGCCCGCGAGCCCGATTTGGTCTTTTGAACGCGGGGCGCCCAACCTGCATGGCAACCGAAATCCAGTGTGGATCCTATGATGAGCGGGCCAACAGTTTGGCGTACTCATACGCAGCATGGGGCGATCACCGACTGACCATTCATGTCATGCCCGGAACCCGAGCGTTCGGTCGCGGTGGATTCTTCATCCATGGCGGCACGAACGCGGGATCCGCCGGATGCATCAATCTTCATTCCGGAATGGAAAATGTCGTTCGAGACATCGAGACATCGAGACATCGAGGCGGCGACGAAGGACGCGCCCGAGTGCTACGTTCCACTGACGATTCAATACTGACATGCGAAAACGCCCGTTGCATATCTTGATTGGTGTGGCGCTGCTGATTTCGATCCTGCTCGTTTTTGCGTTCAACGCGATCAATCTCGAAGAGGCATACGGCGACGGACCACCCTACTACGCGCGGACGACCAATATGGACAAGTGGACGAATCCGCTCCCGTTGCTGGGTATTGTCGATGGCGCAATGCTGGTCGCGATCGGCGCGTATTGTTTCTGGATTCGTCGAAGCCGTTGAATCCTGCGCGCGGCGGCGAGCGTGCGGGTTGCAGTCCCGCCCGTTTTCGCGCCGCGCCGGCTCATCGCGCCCGCCCTTTCCATCTCCTCAGCAGCAACGCATTCGTCACGACGCTGACGCTGGAAAACGCCATCGCTGCCCCCGCGATCACCGGATTCAACCAGCCGAGCGCCGCGAGCGGCACGCCGATCAGGTTGTAGACGAACGCCCAGAACAGGTTCTGCTGGATCTTCCGGTACGTCCGCTTCGAGATGTCGATCGCATCGGCGACGAGCGCCGGGTCGCCGCGCATCAGCGTGATGCCGGCCGTGTGCATCGCGACGTCGGTGCCGGTGGCCATCGCGATGCCGACATCGGCCGCGGCGAGCGCGGGCGCGTCGTTGATCCCGTCGCCGACCATCGCGACGATTCCGCCGTGCGTCCGCTTCAGTTCGGCCACCACGCGTGCCTTGTCGTCGGGCAGCACCTGCGCATGCACTTCGCCGATCCCGAGCGTCGCCGCGACGGCCGTGGCGCTGCCGCGGTTGTCGCCCGTCACGAGCACGCTCGCGACGCCCCGTGCCGACAGGGCCGCGACCGCGTCGCGCGCGCCGGGCTTCACGGTGTCGCCGAACGCGATCAGCGCGAGCAGCGCACGCGGCGCATCGGCGCGCATCAGCCACGAAATCGTGTTGCCCGCGCGTTCGAGTTCCGCGGCACGCGCGTCGAGTTCGGGCGGCACGACGATGCCGAGTTCGTCGCGCCAGCGGGTGCTGCCGAGTGCGAGAAGCTGCCCGTCGACACGCGCTTCGACGCCGCGTCCGGCCACCGCGCGCGCATCGGCCGCGACGATCTCGGCCGAGCCCGCGCCGCCGCCGCGGGCCAAGACGTCCGCATCGTGTGCGGCGACTACCGCGCGCGCGAGCGGGTGATCGCTTTGCCGCTGGACCGCGGCCGCGAGCGCGAGCGCCTGCTCACGCGGGATGCCGACGGCGTCGAACGCCGTCACGGATGGCTTGCCTTCGGTCAGCGTGCCGGTCTTGTCGAACGCGATCACGGTGGTACGCTGCGCGAGTTCGAGCGCCTGGGCGTCCTTGATCAGCACGCCGTGGCGGGCCGCGACGCCGGTGCCGGCCATGATCGCCGCGGGCGTCGCGAGGCCGAGCGCGCACGGGCACGCGATGACGAGCACCGCGACCGCGTTGAGGATCGCCGTTTCGGTGCCGGCGCCGGCGATCAGCCAGCCGATCAGCGTCAGCACGGCGATGCCGAGGATCGCCGGCACGAACACTTCGCTGACGCGATCGACGAGCCGCTGGATCGGCGCTTTCTCCGCCTGGGCGGATTCGACGAGGCGGATGATGCGTGCGAGCGTCGTTTCCGCGCCGATCGCGGTGGTTTCGACGACGAGCGCGCCTTCGCCGTTGATCGACCCGGCCGTGACCGAGTCGCCGTCGTCCTTCGGCACCGGCAGGCTTTCACCGGTGATCAGCGATTCGTCGACGTGCGAGCGGCCCGACACGATCCGGCCGTCGACGGGCACGCGCTCGCCGGGACGGATGCTGACGGTCGTGCCGACGCGCACCTGCGCGAGCGGCACGTCGCGTTCGACACCGTGCTCGACGACGCGCGCACGGTCCGGACGCAGCGCGTTCAGCGCGCGGATCGCCTCCGTCGTCTGGCGTTTCGCGCGCGCTTCGAGCCATTTGCCGAAGCGCACCAGCGTGACGATGACGGCCGATGCCTCGAAATACAGGTGGCCGGGGTGCGCGGGGTCGCGCAGCAGCATCCACAGGCTCAGGCCGAACGCGGCCGACGTGCCGAGTGCGACGAGCAGGTCCATGTTGCCCGTGCGTGCCTTCACCGCATGCCAGGCGGCGCGGTAGAAGCGCGCGCCGAAGCCGAACTGGACGATCGACGCGAGCACGAGCTGCAGCCAGCCGGGCAGCATCGCGTCGAAACCGAACGGCGCGACGAGCATCGGCACGACGAGCGGCGCGCTCAGCACGGCCGAGCCGATCACGAGATTGCGCTCGCGGATCGCTTCGCGTTGCTTGCGGGCGTCGGGGGCTTGCGCGGCGGCGCCGGTGCCGGCGCGGGCGGTGGCGTCGGTCGAGGCGCCCGCGTCCGGCGAGGCGGCGAGCGACGCCCGATAGCCGGCCGTCGTGACCGCCGCGATCAGCGTGGCGGCGTCGAGCGCGCCGGTGCCATGCACCGATGCGCGTTCGGTCGCGAGATTGACCGACGCATGCGTGACGCCCGGCACCTTCTCCAGCGCCTTTTCGACGCGCGACACGCATGACGCGCAGGTCATCCCGTCGATGGCGAGTTCGAGGCTGGCGGATGCCGGAGACGCGGACGGGGCAGGGAGGGCGGCGGTATCCGGCGCGAGCGGCGTCGCACCATAGCCGGCCTGCCTGACGGCATCCGCCAGTTGCGACGCGGAAACGTCCGCTGCGGCGTCGACCGTCGCGCGTTCGGTCGCGAGGTTGACCGTTGCGCGCGTGACGCCCGGCACTTTCGCGAGCGTTTTCTCCACGCGCGACACGCACGACGCGCAGGTCATGCCGTCGATATCGAGTTCGATCGTGGTGGCGGTGGCGGTGGCGGTGGCGGTGGCGGTGGCGGGCGATGCCGTTGCCGTTACCGGCGGTGCTGCGACGCGCGTCGCGTGCCCCGCGGGCGAGGCCGCCGGGGCTGCGCTCGTCGCTTCGCGCACGGCAGCGCGATAGCCGGCGGCGCCGACCGCGTCGACGAGCTGCGCCGGCGTGACCGCATCATGCGCGGTGACCGTGGCCGCATGCGCGTCGAGATCGACCGCGGCCTCGACGACGCCCGGCACCGCAGCCAGCGCACGTTGCACACGGCCGGTGCAGCCGCCGCAATGCATGCCGTCGACGGTCAGTTCGACCGTTTGCAGGGCTGCGGAGGCGAGTGGTTCAGTCATGTCGGATTCCCCAGGAGCGCGGATCGAGCCGCGAGTGATGTCAGTATCAACATTCCCATGATGGGAAGGTCAAGGGGGGATGCAATACAGGATCGTGTCGACGGCCAACGCATTCTCGCCTGTCATGCCCGGCCAGCGCAGGCGGCGGACCGCTTCGTACAAGGGGCCGGATCAGCGGAGATTCAGGCTGACGACAGGCCGGCTACTGCTGCGCCCGTTATTCGGCATATTGGGGGATGCCCTCAGGCGCTATGATACCGGCCTGACATCAGCGTCCGCCCGGCGAAGCGGCGACCGGGCAGGCTGGGGTGCCTTGCCTTCGTCGATCGTGAGTCGAACAAGGCGTTGACTGACAAGAACGATATTCGGCCAGTACTCAATGATTGAAAACCTACGAGAATCAATTTCTCTGCGGCGCGCGGCAGGCGCGTCGCTGGCCCTGGCGATGCTGCTGGCAGGATGCGCGTCGCAACCGGATGCGATCCAGCGGAAAACCGGCTGGATGCGCGCCGAAGTGGCCGACTCTTATGTATACGCGTATCCGCTCGTGCTGATGGACGTCGCGAAGGAAGCCGCGACGGGCGGCGACGGCGCTCAGCCGGGCCAGGCGCCGCTCAACACGCTGCGTCACGCGCAGGCGCTGCCGCCCGTCGGCGCGCTGAACCCGCCGCTGCCGGGCGTCGACACGCTCGACTCGACCGGCTGGCTCGACGTCGGCGCCGAGCCGGTAATCGTGACGCTGCCGGACACCCGCGGCCGTTACTGGGATGCGCGCGCGCTCGACATGTGGACGAACGTGCTGTGGTCGGCGTCGAGCGTGGCGACGCGTGGCGCTCGCGGCGCCGTGCGAGCGCAAACGATTGCCTTCGCCGCGAAGGACTGGCAGGGCACGCTGCCGAAGGGCGCATTGCGGATCGACGTGCCGTCGGCCAACGCGTGGCTCGAAGTGCGGCTGCAGACGAGCGGCGGGCGCGACCTCACGAACGTGAAGAAACTGCAGCGGACGATCCGCGTGGTGCCGCTGTCCGTCTATACGGGCAGCGCGCGCGGCGCGTCGGTCGCGGTCCATGCGGGCAGCGCGCCGTCGGAAGCGGCGAGCGGCGGCACGCCGGCCGAGCAGGTGGCCGCGCTCGACCCGAAGGCGTTCTTCACGCGCTTCGCGCAGGCGCTGCAGGACAACCCGGCACCGGCCGACGATGCGCACGCGCAAGAACAGCTGAAGGACATCGGCGTGACGGCCGGCTACCCGGTGCTGTGGACGGGCGATCGCCTGAACGCCGCGACGGCCGGCGTCGCCGAGGCGCGCGCGCGGCTCGCGACACCGCCGTCGAACCTGCTCAACGCGAACGGCTGGAGCTGGATCGGCGACACGGCCGGCAAGTACGGTCAGGATTACACGCTGCGCGCGTACGCGGCCTACACGCAGTTCGGCACCGCGACGCGCGACGACGAAACGCTCGCGTTCGTGCGCGTCGACAGCGACGGCCATGCGCTGAACGGCGCGAACCGCTACGTGCTGCACTTCGCGCCGGGCGCGCTGCCGCCGGTGCGCGGGTTCTGGACGCTCACGCCGTACGCGACGAACGGTGCGCTGCCCGACGTCGGCTCGGCGCACCGCTCGCTCGGCGACCGCGACCGGCTGCGCCGCAACCACGACGGCTCGATCGACGTGGTCGTGTCGGCATCGCCGGGCGGCACGCATGCGGCCAACTGGCTGCCGGCGCCGCGCACCGATTTCGCGCTCGCGCTGCGGCTGTACGCGCCGAAGCCGCAAGCGAGCGACGGCTCGTGGATGCCGCCCGTCGTCGTCCGGAAATGAACCGACGGGCGCCGCCGCTGTCCGATCCGCGGGCGCGGCGGCCGCGCCCGAACGTCGTTCCGTTACCACCTGAGCCTATACTTTCGGGATAGCGTGCACGGCCGTGCCGGTTTTCCGGCGCGGCCAGGCATCCATTCCCGAGGCATCCAAGCATGGCAAGCGCAGACAAAGAAACCGTACCCTCGACCCTCCATGCCCTCGGCGGCGTTGCACGCTCGCGCCGGACCCGGCGTATCGGCCTCGGCGTGTTGATCTTCCTCGTTTTATTCGGACTGCTCGGGTTCTTCGCGGCGCCGCCGCTGATCCGCCACATCGCCGAACAGCAACTGAGCCAGCAGCTCGGCCGGCCGTCCACGGTCCAGCGCGTCGCGCTGAACCCGTACACGCTGAACCTCGAAGCCGACGGCGTGCACGTCGGCGAGCGCGGCGGCCAGGGCGACTTCATCGACATCGGCAAGCTCGTCGTCAGGCCGTCGTGGTCGTCGCTGTTCCGCGGCGCGCCGATCGTCAACGAAGTGCGCGTCGACTCGCCGCGCTTCCATATCGTCCGTTACGACGCGCAGCGCTTCAACTTCACCGACCTGATCGAGAAGTTCTCGACGCCGTCCAAACCCGAAAGCAAGCCGACACTTTTCTCGGTGTCGAACATCCAGGTCAACGACGGCCGGATCGACTTCGACGACCGCCTGCTGAACGAAAAGCACGTGGTCGACAACTGGACGCTCGGCATCCCGTTCATCGCGACGCTGCCGTCGAAGACCGACATCTTCGTGCAGCCGAGGCTGCGCGCGCGGTTCGACGGCAGCCCGATCGCGATCGACGGCAGGACGAAGCCGTTCGCGCAGTCGCGCGAGTCGGAAGTCGCGCTGACGTTCGACCGGCTCGACGTGCCGAAGCTGATTTCGTATGTGCCGGCGAAGCTGCCGGTGATCGTCACGAGCGGCCTCCTGAGCAGCGACCTGAAGCTGAACTTCGTGATGAGCGGCGACACACCCGCGCTGCGCGTGTCGGGCACCGTCGATCTCAACGACGCGAAGGTGACCGACCGCGCGTCCGCGCCGCTGTTCGCCGCGCGCGGCGTGCACGTCGCGGCCGCCGGCCTCGAGCCGCTGCGCAACGTGCTGCATTTCGACGAGATCCGGCTCGATCAGCCGGTCGTCGACCTGGCGCGCGACAAGCAGGGCGTGCTGAACGTCGAGAAGCTCGCCGGCCAGCCGTCTGCGGCGCCGAAGGCGGCCGCCGGCAAGCCGGCCGCTGCCTCGTCGGCCGCTGCCGCACCGGGTGCCGCCGCATCGAGCGAAGCCGCCGCCGTCGCCGCCGCGAGCGGCGCGAAGGCCGAAGCCGTCGCGAAGGAAGCGCCGCCGCTCGATCTGACGATCCGTCATTTCGCGATCGACGGCGGCACGATCAACGTCGACGACCGCGTGCCGGCGACGCCGACCGCGCTGTCGCTGACGAAGCTGGCCGCGACGCTCGACGGCTTCACGCTGCAGGGCAAGACGCCCGCGAAATACACGTTGTCGACGTCGTTGTCGCGCGGCGGCGACCTGAAGGCCGAAGGCGCGTTCAGCCTGGCGGCGAAGCAGGCCGACACGAAGCTGACGGTCGATGCGCTCGCGCTGCCGGCGCTGCAGCCGTATCTCGGCGAGGCGACCCGCGCGCGCGTGCTCGACGGCACGCTCGGCGCGAGCGTCAACGCGAAGGCCGACTGGGGCAAGACGCCGCTCGACGCGCAGGTCGCCGACAGCACGGTGAGCCTGAAGTCGCTGAAGCTCGCGACGCCGGACGCGAAGGCGCCCGCGATCGTGCTGCCCGACGCGAGCGCGAAGATCACGAAGGTCGACGTCGCCGCGCGCAGCGCGGAAATCGCGAGCGTCGACGCGACCGGGCTCGCGCTCGACGTGAAGCGCCTGAAGGACGGCAAGATCGACCTGGCGGCGCTCGCCGAACCCGCGCAGGCGGCGGTGCCCAGGCGCACGGTCGCGCGCAAGGCCGCGGCGGCCGCGCCGTCGTGGCATTACCGGATCGACGCGCTGAACGTGAAGGAATCGTCCGCGAACTTCACGGACCTGTCGACGCCGCGCCCGGTGAAGCTCGCGATCAAGCCGCTCGACCTGTCGGTGCAGAAGATCAGCGACGACCTGACGAAGCCGCTCCCGGTGCAGCTGAAGGCGACGCTGAACCGCAAGGGCTCGGTGAACGTGTCGGGCGACGTGACCGCGCAGCCGCTGAAGCTCGGCCTGAAGATCAACGGCAACCGCCTCGACGCGGCCGCGTTCGAGCCGTACTTCGGCAGCGCGCTGAACGCGACCATCGCGAGCGCGCTGCTCAACGCGCAGGGCAACCTGACGTTCGCGCAGGTGAAGGACACGCCGCGCGCGACCTATCGCGGCGATGTCGCGCTGGTCGACGTGCGGATGCTCGACAAGGCGACGTCCGACCCGTTCGCCGGCTGGCGCTCGCTCGCGCTGTCGAACCTGAAGGTGAACCACGACGAGAAGGGCACCGACGTCGACGCCGCGCGCGTGACGTTCTCGAACTTCTACGGCCGCGTGCTGCTCGATGCGCAGGGTCGGCTGAACCTGAAGGACGTCGTCGCGAAGGAGACGGGCCCCGCGCAGTCGCTGACGCGCGACGCGAGCAAGCCCGAACCGGTGCCGCTGTCGCCGGGCATGACGCCGCCGGCCGCCGCCGCGCAGGCCTCGTCGGCCGCGGCCGCGCAGCAGGCGTCGGCGCCGGCCGCCGCATCGGCGCCGGTCGTCGTGAAGGCCGCGCCGCCGCCGCAGAATCCGGTGCGCATGCATTTCGGCGAGCTCCTGCTGCAGGACGGCCGCGTGACCTACACCGACAACTTCATCAAGCCGAACTACACGGCGAACCTGGTCGCGATCAAGGGGACGGTCGGCGCGTTCGGCACGGACTCGACGACGTCCGCGCCAGTCGACGTCGCCGCGAACCTCGCGGGCAACGGACCGATCTCGATCAAGGGCTCGGTGAACCCGCTGATCGACAAGCCCGCGCTGGATCTCACGGCGACCGCGCACGACATCGAGCTGACCAACCTGACGCCGTATTCGGCGAAGTACGCCGGCTACCCGATCACGAAGGGCAAGCTCAACGTCGACCTGCACTACCAGCTCGCGAACGACCAGCTGCAGGCGAACAACCACATCTTCATCGACCAGCTCACGTTCGGCGATCACGTCGAAAACGACACGGCGACCAAGCTGCCGGTGAAGCTCGCGATCTCGCTCCTGAAGAACACGCGCGGCCAGATCGACGTGAACCTGCCGGTGTCGGGCTCGCTGTCGAATCCGGAGTTCAGCGTCGGCGGGCTGATCTGGCGCGCGGTGCTGAACCTGATCGCGAAGGCCGTCACGTCGCCGTTCACGCTGCTCGCGAATGCGTTCGGCGGCAGCGGCGGCGAGGATCTCGGCTACGTCGAGTTCGCGCCGGGCGCGTACGAGCTGACCGACGCGCAGCAGAAGAAGCTCGATACCGTCGTGAAGATGCTGACCGAGAAGCCGTCGATCCGGCTGGACCTGATCGGCCGCGTCGATCCGGCGAAGGATACGCCGGGGCTGCGCGACGCGTACGTCGAACGGCTGGTCCGCCAGCAGAAGCTGAAGGACGTGGTCGGCCAGGGCGAGAGCATCGATCCGATGTCGGTGAAGGTCGAACCGGCCGAGTACACCAAGTACCTGACGCGCGCGTACAAGGACGCCGACTTCAAGAAGCCGCGCAACCTGATCGGCCTGCAGAAGACGCTGCCCGATGCGGACATGAAGCAGGCGCTCGCCGATCACGCGCCGGCCGACGACAACGCGCTGCGCGCGCTCGCGCAGCAGCGCGCGCAGGCCGTGCGCCAGTACCTCGACGGCAAGATCGATGCGAGCCGCATGTTCGTCGTGGCGCCGAAGCTCGATGCGAAGGGCATCGAGGACAAGGGCGCGACGACGCGCGTCGACTTCGGCCTGCAGTAAGCGTTACGCCCTCATCCGCCGCCGCCGCGTCCGATCGGCAATCGGGCGCGGCGGCGCGCTTCCCGTCAGCGCACCTCGATCGCCGGTTCGCGCTTGTC
Organism: Burkholderia sp. Bp9090; assembly: GCF_003857985.1. NCBI lineage: Bacteria > Pseudomonadati > Pseudomonadota > Betaproteobacteria > Burkholderiales > Burkholderiaceae > Burkholderia > Burkholderia sp. Bp9090. The sequence continues at coordinate 100,280 of NZ_QTPV01000005.1, read as the reverse complement.
CAGTTCCTTCCTCGCGGCCAGCGGCAGGCGCGCATCGTCCCAATGCGTGAGCCATTCGACTTCCTTCGCGGTGAACACCTGGCCGTAGTTGCGCAACGCGTACTGCAGCGCGTCGACGACGTGGTGGCGAATGATTTCGGGGGTGCGTGCATCGTCCAGCACGAACCGGAGAGCTTCCAGGGTCGACATACTCGTGCTCCGGGTCAGGGAAAACCCTTTATCACACGCCAATAGTCATACGCCAAGCGTGAAAAAAATTCGCGCGGCGGGCGACGGCGCGCCCGATGCACCGACCCGGTGCGAACCTCGCGCGCACACGTCGCGGCGTGCGCCGGGTCGCCTCGTTTTGCGACCGCGTCGTGTCACTTGCGATTGGTTACGTTTGACAGAAAACAGAAAGCCCCGCTTCACGCGAGCGCCCCACGGCGCGGCGATATTTTGCGCGCCTGATGGCAGGTCACGCAGTTCAACGTCAATCGATGAGGTGGGGTGATGATTTCCAGGTTCGCTAAGCAACGAAAAACGGCGGTGATGGTGGCGGGCGCGCTGGCGCTCGCAAGCGCCGGCGCCTACGCGGCGCAGCAGGACGGCAACAGCCAGGGCGATGACGCCGGCCACGGCCGGCGTGTCGTGAAGCACGTGCTGCTGATCAGCGTCGACGGCCTGCACGAGCAGGATCTCGCACGCTGCATCGGCGCGAACACGTGTCCGAACCTCGCCGTGCTCGCACAAAGCGGCGTCACGTACACGAACGCCTACACGCCCGGCCTGTCGGACTCGTTCCCGGGGCTCGCCGCGCTCGTGACGGGCGGCTCGCCGAAGACGGCCGGCCTGTTCTACGACGTGTCGTACGACCGCAACCTGTACGCGCCGAGCGACACGACCTGCTCGGGCAAGCAGGGCTGGAACGTCGTGTTCGACGAGACGACCGGCATCGATGCGTTCAACGGCGGCGCGCTCGTGCACCTCGACGGCGGCGGCGCATTCAATCCGCAGGCGATTCCGCATGCGAAGGTCGGCGGCCAGTGCGTGCCGGTCTATCCGCACAACTACGTGAAGACCAACACGGTGTTCGAGGCCGTCAAGGCCGGCGTGCCGAACGCCTACACCGCGTGGGCGGACAAGCACGCGTGGGGCTACGACTGGCTGAACGGCCCGTCGGGCACCGGCGTCGACGATCTGATGCGCACCGAGATCAACTCGATCGACCCGGCGACGAACACCGCCTACACCGACGTCTATTCGCACACGGCGCGCTTCGACAACCTGCACGTGCAGGCGCTGGTCAACCAGATCGACGGCCGCGATTCGACGGGCACGAAAAACGCGCCGGTGCCGACGCTGTTCGGCGCCAACTTCCAGACGCTGAGCGTCGCGCAGAAGGCGCCGGTCGCGAAGGGCGGCGGCTATCTCGACGCGAACTTCACGCCGAACGGCCAGGTCGCGAACGCGATCACGTACGTCGACAACTCGATCGGCCGCATCGTCGCCGAGCTGAAGCAGCGCAACCTGTACACGTCGACGGCCGTGATCGTCACGGCGAAGCACGGCCAGTCGCCGACCGATCACACGAAGCTCGTGAAGAACGGCGACACGCTGACGAAGCTGCTCGAAGCGAACAACTACGTCGACCCGAACGGCAACTTCGGCCAGAACAACACGACGACGGGCAACCTGAACGACGGTTCGGGCCTGGTCGGCACGGGCTTCGTGCAGACCGACGACGTCGGCCTGATCTGGCTGCGCGACCGCAGCCAGCGCGCGGCCGTGGTGCAGACGCTGAAGTCGAACCTCGGCTGCAACGCGCCGGGGATCTGCGCCGACGGCCCGCAGGCATCCATCCTGTACGGCGCGGCGCTGGCCGACCGGTTCGGCGATCCGGCCAACGGCCGCACGCCGGACATCATCGTCCAGCCGAATCCGGGCGTGATCTACACGTCGAGCACGAAGAAGGACGAGGAACACGGCGGCAACGCGCCGGACGACAGCCACCTCGGCCTGCTCGTGTCGTACCCGGGCCTCCATCGTGCGCGTACCGTGAGCGATGTGGTCGGCACGAAGCAGGTCGCGCCGACGATCCTCGGGCTGCTCGGCGCCGAACCGAAGCTGCTGCACGCGGTCGTGGCCGAGAACACGCACGTGCTGCCGGGGCTCGGCATCGACCACTGACGCAACGGGACGGGCGGCACGGCGCCGTGTTACCGGCGCCGCCGTGCCGTCCGGGCGTGCCCGGCCATGCCGGGCACGCTCAGCGCTCCGCGCATGCGCCGAGGATCCATTCCCTGAAGCGCCGCAACGCGGCGCTCGTCTCCAGGCGCTCCGGCGCATAGCACAGGTAGTGCCCCTGCGCGTCGACGTCGACGGGCGCGTCGAACGGTTCGACGAGCGCGCCGCTCGCGAGCGTGTCGACGATCAGGAAGCGCGGCACGAGCGCGAGCCCGAGCCCGGCTTGCGCGGCCTGGATCAGCACCGAATACTGTTCGAAGCGCGGCCCGGCCAGCGCGTTCATCCGGGCGACGCGATGGCGCTCCGCCCAGAGCGACCACGCGATTTCCGCCTGCTCGTGCACGAGCCGCGGCGCGGCGGCCGTGTCGGCGGGCGTGCGCAGCGCATGTCGCGCCGCGAATTCGCGGGAACAGACCGGCACGAACGTGCGGCCGTCCAGGTAATCGCAGCGGACGCCTTCCCATGCGCCGTCCCCATAGCGTATCGCCGCGTCGAGTCCGAACGGAAACACGTCGCCGTGCGCGAGATGGCGGCGAAAACTCAGCGTGACGTCCGGCGCGCCGGCCAGAAAGCGCGCGAGGCGCGGCACCAGCCACTTCGTCGTGAAGGTCGGCACGCTTGCGATCGTCAGCAGGTCGCTGTCCTCGCGCGCGCTCAGCAATTCGATCGACGCGTTGCCGATCTCGCGCAGCGGGCCGATCACGCGTGCGTGATAAACCTGCCCGGCCCGCGTGAGCGCGAGATTGCGCCCCTCGCGCACGAACAGCTTCACCCCGAACAGCGTCTCGAGATTCGCGATCTGCCGGCTGACCGCGCTCGGCGTCAGGCCGAGCTCGCGCGCCGCATACGAGAAGTTCAGGTACTTCACGGAAGTCGCGAACGCGTGCAGCTCCGCGACGTTGGGAAACAGGTGCTTCACGGCGAACTATTCCTTGCGCGCACAGATCGATGCGGGCGTTGTACGTTTTTTTCATGACGATGCCATGTCGGATCCGCACACTGCGGCCGTCATGACAACGCGTGCCGGCCCTGCCCGGCGGGCGTTGCGTGACCCATTCCGTGTCCGTCAGCGAGATTCGCCATGCATCCGCCAGCCGCTCCGGCCCTTGCCGAAGCTATTCCGATTCGTCGTAACAAACGGCCGCGCGCGATCGCGGGACGCCTGCTGCTGCAGGCGCTCGTCGCGGTTTTCGGGCTGTACCTCGCGTTGCCGATCGTGCTGCTGCTGATCGGCTCGGTCGGCCAGTCGTGGACGAACACGCTGCTGCCGACCGGCATCACGTCGCACTGGTTCGCGGACCTGGCCGCGAATCGCAGCTTCACCCGCGCATTCGGCACGAGCCTCGTCGTCGCGCTCGCCTGCTGCGCGATCAATGCCGTGCTGGCGCTGCCGCTCGCCTATGCGCTGCATCACCGCGCACTGGCCGGCCGCGGCTTCGCGGCGCGCATCGTGATGCTGATGCCGATCGCGGTGCCGGCGCTGACACTCGGGTTCGGCTACATCGCGATCTTCAGCGGCGATGCGCTGCCGTGGCTCGGCACGCTGCCGCTGATGATCGCCGCGCACGCGGTGCTGACGCTGCCGTACCTGCTGCAGACGCTGCTGAGCGACCTGCGCCACCTGGGGCTCGCGCATCTCGAGGCGTGTGCGGCGACGCTCGGTGCGACGCCGCTGCGCCAGTTCTTCACGGTCGTGCTGCCGAACCTGCGGCACAGCCTGTTTTCCGGCCTCGTGATGGTCGCCGCGCTGTCGATCGGCGAATTCCAGATCTCGAACCTGATCGCGGGCTTCCGTTACCGCAACTATCCGATCGTGCTGCTGCAGGCGTTCTACGGCGCGTCCGGGATGGCCTGCGCGGCCACCGTCGTGCTGCTCGTCCTTGCCGTGCTCGCGACGCTCGCCTCCGTCCTCACCGTGCCACGCCTGAAGTGAAACCGTCATGAGTCTCGATTTCGAAAACGTCAGCTTCCAGTATCCGGGCGCCCGTCACGGCGTCGACGCGGTCACGCTGTCCGCGGCCCAGGGCGAACTGCTCGCCGTGATGGGCCGCAGCGGCTCCGGCAAATCGACGCTGCTGCGCCTCGCCGCCGGCCTGCTCGACGGGTACGACGGCCGTATCGCGATCGGCGGCCGCGACATGGCCGGCGTGCCGGTGTGGCAGCGCGAGGTCGGAATGGTGTTCCAGCACTACGCGCTGTTTCCGAACCTGTCGGTCGTCGACAACGTCGCCTACGGCCTGAAGATGCGCGGCATGGCCGCGGCGCCGCGCCGTCGCCGCGCGCTCGAGATGCTCGAACGCGTCGGCCTCGCCGCGCAGGCCGGACGCAGCACGGCGCTGCTGTCCGGGGGGCAGCAGCAGCGCGTCGCGCTGGCTCGCGCGCTCGTGATCGAACCGAAGCTGCTGCTGCTCGACGAGCCGCTCGCGGCGCTCGACGCCGGCATTCGCCACCAGCTGCGCGACGAGATCCGCGCGCTGCAGCGCGCATGCGGCGCGACGACGCTGCTCGTCACGCACGACCAGGACGAAGCGCTCAGCATGGCCGATCGCGTGGCGATCGTCGACGGCGGACGCATGCTGCAGGCCGGCACCCCGCGCGACCTGTACGAGCGTCCGGCGACCGCGCAGGTCGCGCGGTTCGTCGGCCATTCGACGCTGCTGCGCGGCCGCGTGCTCGCGCATGGCGCGGTCGACGTGCGGTTCACGACGCTGCGCGCGGATACGGGTGCGCACCGGCCGGGCGACCCGGTCGAGGTGCTGATCCGGCCGGAACACCTGCAGCCCGATCCGCCCGAGTCCGTCGCGAACCGCATCGACGGCCGGGTCGGCGAGGTGCGCTACTTCGGCGCGACCCAGCGCTTCGACTTCGTACCGGCCGGCGCGACCGACGCACTGCTCGGCGAAGGGCGCGAGCTGCCCGCGCGCTGCGTGTCGATCGAGCCGCGCCATCTGCTCGTGCTGCCCGCCGCGTGAGCGCGGGCGACCCATTCATTCAACGGAGAATCACGATGTCTGCACGCCGCCATTTCCTTCATGCGACGCGCCGCCGCCTGCTGGCGCTCTGCGCGTTCGCGACCCTCGCGCCGGCGCTGGCCCATGCCGCGCCGCTGTATCCCGGCGAGGACGCGCTGTACGAGAAGGCCGCCGACGAAGGGCTCGTCGTGTCGTTCGACACGGGCCCGGAATGGGCGAACTGGAAGTCGCTGTTCGCCGAATTCCGCAAGCGCTACCCGAAGGTCGAGATCACGTACAACGACATCGGCTCGGCGGCCACGGTCGTCGCGCTCGACAAGTCGCGCCGCCGCCCGCAGGCCGACACGGCGTACTACTTCGCGGCGTCGGCGCTCGATGCGACGGCCAAGGACGTCGTCGCGCCGTTCAAGCCGGTCAATTTCGACAAGCTGCCCACGGTGTTCCGCGCGGCCGACGGCCGCTGGTTCGCGGTGCATTCGCTGAACATCGCGCTGCTCGTCAACAAGAAGCTCGTGAAGAACGTGCCGCAGCGCTGGTCGGACCTGCTGAAGCCCGAATATCGCAATGCGGTCGTCTATCTCGATCCGCGCTCGACCGGGCAGGGGCAGGTCGCCGTGTTCGCCGCCGCCTATGCGAACGGCGGCAGCGTCGACAACCCGAAGCCGGGCGCGGATTTCTTCGGCAAGCTCAAGCAGGCGGGCAACGTGCTGCGCGTCGAGGGCACGACGCCGTACGCGAAATTCGTCAAGGGCGAGATTCCGGTCCTGATCGGCTACGAGAACGACGGGCTCAAGGCCAAGTACGCGGACGGCATGGGTGACGCGGCCGAAGTCGTGATTCCGCAGGACGGCAGCGTGTCGGCGCCGTACGCGATGAGTCTCGTGAAGAACGGCCCGAATCCGGCCGCCGCGCAGCTGTGGCTCAACCTCGTGATGAGCGACGTCGGGCAGGGGCTGTTCGCGCAGGGCTTCGTGCGTCCGGCCGTGCCCGGCACGCCGGTGGCGCAGGATGTCGCCGCGAAGCTGCCGAACGCGCCGCAGGTGCGTCCGCTCGACGTCGCGAAGGCCGCGGCGCACAAGGCCGAAGTCGACCAGCTCTGGTCGCAGGCCACGCTCGGCAAGTAAGGGGCGCGCGATGCGGGTTTCGTCCATGCAGCGCGGCGTCCTGCGCCGCTACGGCGCGGTGCCGGCGGCCGGGCTGTTCGCGGTGTGCTTCGTGCTGCCGCTCGCCGCGCTCGTCGGCGCCGCGTTCGACGGCGGCGGCCGTGCGTTCGCCGCGGTGTTCGGCGATCCGCTCGTCGCCGACGCGATCGTGCGCTCGCTGGCGCTCGCGATCGGCGCCGGCACGCTGTCGGTCGCCGTCGGCGTGCCGGTCGCGTTCGTGCTGGCCGGGCAGTCGCCGGCGCGGCGCCGCTGGTCGCTCGCGCTGCTCGGCGTGCCGCTTGCCTTCTCCGGCCTCGTGATCGCGTACGGCTTCATCCTCGTGTTCGGCCGCGCCGGCTTCGTGACGATGCTGCTGGCGTCGCTCGGCGCGGACCCGACCGTGGTCGGCGGCGCGATCTACACGATGCCGGGGCTCGCGTTCGCCTACGCGTACTACCTGATCCCGCGCGTCGCGCTGATGCTCTACCCGGCGCTCGCGAATCTCGACCGGCGGCCGCTCGAGGCGGCGCTGACGCTCGGCGCCCGGCCGTGGCGCGCGTGGTTCGACGTCGCGTGGCGCGAGCTGTGGCCGTCGATCGCGTCGGCGTGGTGCCTCGTTGGTGCGATCGCGCTCGGCACGTACGGCACGGCGCTCGCGCTGGCCGGCACGCAGGTCAACATCCTGCCGCTGCTGATGTACCTTAAGCTGTCCGACGGACAGACCGATTTCTCGCAGGCCGCCGTACTGTCGATCGTGCTGACGGCGCTTTGCACCTGCGTTCTTGCACTGGGGGAAGGACTTGCACGGCAACGACGTCATTGAATGGTCGGACGACACGCGCGGCGCGCTGGCGCAGCTCGCGCAGCGACAGCGCGGCGCACGCCGGCACCGGATGCCGGTCGGCGTGATCGGGCCGCGCGACGCGACCGACGCGCAGCTCGCCGTCGCCGAGCGGATCGCGCACGCGATCGCGGGGACGGGCATCGCGATCGTCGGCGGCGGCAAGCAGGGGGTGATGGAGGCCGCGGCGCGCGGCGCGCGGGCCGCGGGCGGATGCGCGATCGGGCTGCTGCCCGAGGACGATGCGCGGGACGCGAATCCGTACCTGTCGGTCGCGCTGCCGACCGGGCTCGGCATCACGCGCAATGCGCTGATCGCACGCGCGTCGCTGTGCCTGATCGCGGTCGGCGGCGGTCTCGGCACGCTGTCCGAAATCGCGCTGGGGCTGCAATGGGGCAAGCCGGTGTTCGCGATCTGCGACGCGCCGCAGGTCGCGGGCGTCGAGAACTTCGACGAAGCGGACTTGCTCGTCGCGCGGGTCGCGCAGTGGCTGTCCGGTTCGGCGTAGGTCGGCATTCCGGCTGACGGGAGCACGCAGACGCTCGTGCGGAGCGGCATGCGGCATACGTTCCGAATCCGGCGCGGTGTCTTCTCCAGCGATTTCGATACGGCTCTCGCGCGATGCGAGGGCCGTTTTTTTGCGGCCGGCGGGTGAAGAAGGTGGGGGCGCTGACGTTCCGGCGCGGAGCGTCGGCTGCGTGCCAGGCGCGCCGGCTTGAAATGGGGTGCGTGACGCGCCATATTGGCCGCGTACGCTGTTCTTCAACGATGCGAAAAGGAAATCCGATGCGTCTGCTGCTTGCCCTCTTGCTGCCGTGGTTCCAGTTTTTCACGATCGGCCGCCCGATCGCCGGCGTGATCTGCCTGATCCTGCAGCTCACGATCATCGGCTGGCTGCCGGCCGCGATCTGGTCGGTGTATGCGCTGAGCCAGTACAAGACCGATCGCAAGATCGAGGCGGCGCTGCGCGAGCGGCGGTAAGCGGCGGCAGTTTCCCTCGACCGCTGCTTCCGGAGTTCAAGGGGCTCGATTTCTATTTCGGTAGAAATTTATATAATTCAGCTACGATGAACGGCACGATTTGTATAGATTTCTGCTGAAATGAACGCTTCCTGCACGATCCAGCTCCACGCCGATGGTATTTGGCGCGACGTCGGCGTCGTCACCCTTTTCGGCGAGCCTGACGAGAGCTGGCGCAGTCGTGCCTATACGGGTTACGACGTCGAATGGATCGTTCGACATCAATTCGCCCGCGATGCGCACGCGATGGCATGCGGTTTTCCGGTCGATCTCGAGCCACTGGTGACGCCCCATTGGCCGATTTTCCTGATCGATTTGCTGCCGCAAGGCTTCGGCCGTCAGGAGTTGTTGCGCCGCCTCGATCTGCCGGAAACAGCCGAGGAGCGTGCCGACTGGCCGTTGCTGCTCGCGGGAGCCGGTAACTCGATCGGCAATCTGCGGATCAAGGAAGCCGCGCAGTGGCTCGCCGAGCGCCAGGGGCCGCGGCAAGGATTTACCGACGATGACGTTGTCGCACGCGGAGACGCATTCAGCGAATACCTCGCCGAACATGGATTCTTCGTCGCGGGCTCCTCGGGTGTGCAGGGCGAGTGGCCGAAGCTGCTGCTGACCCGTGCCGACGACGGACTGCTCTATCTCGATCACACGCTGCCCGATGCGCGCGCGGTCGCGCACTACATCGTCAAGTTCGGACGTGGCACGAACGAGCGTCTTGCACAAATCCTTCGTCACGAAGCGCCCTACATGGCATTGGCCCAGCGTCTTGGATTGCGCGTGCATGCGCCGCTGACGCTGCGCGATCGGTCGCTATTCATTCCGCGGTTCGATCGCGCGCGCGTTGGTGGCAGCGTTGTCCGGTTCGCTCAGGAAAGTATTGCGTCGCTGACCGGAAAAGCCGGCTTCGGCGTCGTGCCGAGTCACGACGAGGTGTGCGGGCATCTCGTGCGCCGATGCACGGATCCTCAAGCCGAGGTGGCCGAGTATCTGTGCCGCGACGTCGCGAATCTCGCGTTGGGGAACAAAGACAATCATGCACGGAACACGGCATTGCAACGCGACTTCGATGGACGCGTTGCGTTGACGCCGCTGTACGACTTCGCACCGATGTATCTGCACCCCGACGGCATCGCACGGCGCATCCGCTGGGAAGGAAATGACGGTGGTCAGCCAGACTGGGCGCGGGTACTCGATGCGGTCGTCCGGTCGAGCGAGCCGCAGGCGGGGGAGGCGCATGCCGCGCTGGATCGCGACGCATTGCGGGCACGGCTGCACGCAATGGCGCCGCGCTTGCAGGAGATCGCCGATCGGGGTGTCGATCTCGGACTGGAGCACGATGTGCATGCTTTCCTGAAACCGGGCATCGAGCGGCTCGCCCGCGAACTGGATGCACTGCGCTAGGCGAGGGCGACACGATGGACAAACGCTATAACGCGATGTCGCTTCCCGATCAGCTCGCGTTGCGCCGGCAAGCGATCGAGGACGTTCTCGCGCATCCCGAGTGGTCGCTGCGCGAATCCGTGCGTCATCTGAAGCAGACGATGCGGTTGACGAGCGCCGAAATGGCGAAGCTCGCCGGTGTGTCGACAAAGACGATTCAGGATATCGAGCAGGGCCGCAGCGACGGGACGGTTCAGACGATGAACCGCATATTCGGCATGCTGGGATTGAAGCTCGGCGTCGTGCGGCGGGCGCCGCAATAACGCACGCGGAGGAAGAGGCAGCGGATCACGCATCCATCGGGCGACCGATGCGCGCCGCGCCCGGGCCGCGCGCGTGACGCGATCGCCCGGCCGGCGCGCTGCCTTTTACTTCACCGCGAACAGCGTCAGGTTCATGAAGATCTTGAACGCATAGCCGAGCGTGACGGCGCCGAGCACGCCGCCCGCCCACAGGACGACGAACCACATCCAGCCGCGCATCCGCGGCCGCGGCGCGTCGGGCCGGCGGGCGGCAGGATCAGTGGTGGTAGTAATGCTGGTCTTCATGGCGCACCTTGCCTCGGAATACCCAGTAACCCATCGTCGTGTAGGCGATGATGATCGGGAGGATAACCGCTGCGCCGACCAGCGTGAAGGTCTGGCTCGACCGCGGCGCCGCCGCTTCCCAGATCGTCATCGTCTGAGGAATCGCATACGGGAACATCGTGACGAGCAGGCCGACGTAGCCGAGCAGCACGAGTGCCAGCGCGAGCACGAACGGCGTCATGTCGTGCCGGTTGCGTACCGCGCGACGCATCCACACCGCGCACCCGGCGACCAGGAACGGCACCGGCAGCAGGCGCCAGAACAGCCCCGAATCGAACCAGCGCTGCGCGACCGCCGGATCCTGCAGCGGCGTCCACAGGCTGACGACCGCGATGAAGCCGAGCAGCACAACGGTCAGCGGCCACACGACGCGATGCAGGCGCCGCTGCAGGTCGCCTTCCGTCTTCGCGACGAGCCAGCAGCAGCCGAGCAGCGCGTACGTGACGATCAACCCGAGGCCCGTCAGCAGGCTGAACGGCGTGAGCCAGTCGAACGCGCCGCCGGCGTACACGCCGTCCTTCACGTCGATGCCCTGCAGGAACGCGCCGAGCGCGATCCCCTGGAACAGCGTCGCGCCGGCCGAGCCGCCGATGAACGCGAGATCCCACAGCTGCTTCGTGCGCCGCGCCTTCGCGCGGATCTCGAACGACACGCCGCGAAAGATCAGGCACACCAGCATGAAGATCAGCGGCAGGTACAGCGCCGACAGCACCGTCGAATAGACGATCGGGAACACCGCGAACAGCCCGGCGCCGCCGAGCACGAGCCACGTCTCGTTGCCGTCCCACACGGGCGCGACGGTGTTCATCATCAGGTCGCGTTCCTTCTCGTCCGGGAAGAACGGGAAGACGATGCCGATGCCGAGGTCGAAGCCGTCGAGCACGACGTACATGAAGAGCCCCAATGCGATGATCGCGGCCCAGATTACGGTGACGTCCATAGGTTTTCTCGTTTGCGAAAGTGGGGGGCTCAGACGGTCTCGATCAGCTCGTCGACGGCCGACATCGGGCGGCGCGCGGTGTGATCGGGGCGCGTGTCGGGCTCGCCGTGCCGCGCGTCGTGCTTGACGTCGGGCAGCGCGGGGCCGGCCTTCATCAGCTTCAGCATGTAGTACACGCCGGTGCCGAACACGAGGAAGTAGACGATCACGAACGTCATCATCGACAGGCTGACCTGCTGCACCGACAGCGGCGACACGGCCTGCGCGGTGCGCATCACGCCATACACGACCCACGGCTGGCGGCCCGCTTCGGTCGTCACCCAGCCCGCGAGCAGCGACACGAAGCCGGTCGGGCCCATCACGAGCGCGAGGCGCTGGAACCACTTCGATTCATACAGGCTGCCGCGGCGGCGCAGCAGCCACGCGAGCGCGGCGAGGCCGATCATCGCGAAGCCGAGGCCGACCATGATCCGGAAGCTCCAGAACACGACCGTCGAGTTCGGACGATCCTCGGGGCGGAATTCCTTCAGTCCGCGGATCTCGCCGTCCCAGCTGTGCGTGAGGATCAGGCTGCCGAGGTGCGGCACCTGCACCGCGTAGCGGGTCGTTTCGGCCTTCATGTCCGGAATGCCGAACAGGTTGAGCGCCGTGCCGCCCTTTTCGGTTTCCCACAGCCCTTCGATCGCGGCGATCTTCGCGGGCTGGTGCTTCAGCGTGTTGATGCCGTGCTGGTCGCCGATCACGGCCTGCAGCGGCGCGAGCACCAGCAGCAGCCACAGCGCCATCGAGAACATCTTCTTCACGCCCTTGTCGCGGCGGCCCTTCAGCAGGTGCCACGCGCCCGTCGCGGCCACCACCAGCGCGGCGACGATGAACGCGGCGATCGCCATGTGGAACAGGCGGTACGGGAACGACGGATTGAAGACGATCGCGAACCAGTCGGTCGGCACGATGCGGCCGTCGACGATCTCGAAACCCTGCGGCGTCTGCATCCAGCTGTTCGACGCGAGGATCCAGAACGTCGAGATCAGCGTGCCGATCGCGACCATCAGCGTCGCGCCGAAGTGCGCGCGCGGGCTGACGCGGTTCCAGCCGAACAGCATGATGCCGAGGAAGCCGGCTTCGAGGAAGAACGCCGTCATCACCTCGTACATCAGCAGCGGGCCGGTGACCGAGCCGGCGAAGCTCGAGAAGCCCGACCAGTTGGTGCCGAACTGATAGCTCATCACGACGCCGGAAACCACGCCCATTCCGAACGCGACCGCGAAGATCTTCGACCAGAACAGGCAGAGTGTCTTGTAGTACTGCTTGCCGGTCTTCAGCCAGCGATATTCGAGCACGGCGATGAAGCTGGCGAGGCCGATGCTCAGCGCCGGGAAGACGATGTGAAAGGAGACGGTGAACGCGAATTGCAGGCGGGCCAGATCGAGGGCCGAAAATGCGGTGTCCATACCAGTTGACCGAGGCTTGACGATACCCGCCGGCGGGGTGCCGGCGGACCCCGGCCAGAGGGGGCATCGGGGTTGGCTGGAGTATGTGCCGCGATGTTGCGCCGCGAAATGCGCCAACTCGTCGCAGATGTCCAGCCCGGCGCGCGCGGTTTCGGGATAAATCGTTGATTCGTATCAAGATCGCGGCGCGCGCCGCAGGCGACCGTGGCGTGGCGGTCTGCCGCACGTGCGGCAATATGGCGCGTCGCATCACGGGAACGATGCGGCGTGCGCGAAGGTGCCGCGCGTTGGCACGCGCGGCCTATGCCTATGCCGGGTGTCCGGCCGCCGCCGCGTTGTTGACGATGCCGCGCCGGCGTGGACCGCGTCGCGTCGTGCCGGTTGTATCCGGATCGTGCACCTGCGGCGCCCGGTCACGTGGCTTTCGCCCGGCGCGAAGCATCGGCAAGCGCTGCGCGAATTGCGTACACTCTGAGTCTCGTTTCGGCAGGGCCGGGCGCATCGGTACCGGTCCGCGTTCACTCAGGGCACGAAGATGATCGATTTACGCAGCGATACCGTGACACGTCCGAGCCAGGCGATGCTGGCCGCGATGACTGCCGCCGAAGTCGGCGACGACGTATGGGGCGACGACCCGACCGTGCTGCGCCTGCAGGCGGTCGCGGCCGAGCGGGCCGGCAAGGAAGCCGGCCTGTTCTTCCCGAGCGGCACGCAGAGCAACCTCGCCGCGCTGATGGCCCATTGCGAACGCGGCGACGAATACATCGTCGGCCAGCTCGCGCACACCTACAAGTACGAAGGCGGCGGCGCGGCCGTGCTCGGCAGCATCCAGCCGCAGCCGATCGAGAACGCGCCCGACGGCACGCTGCCGCTCGCGAAGATCGCCGCGGCGATCAAGCCGCTCGACAATCACTTCGCCCGCACGCGCCTGCTCGCGCTCGAAAACACGATCGGCGGCCAGGTGTTGCCGGACGGCTATGTGCAGGAAGCCGTCGCGCTCGCGCGCAGCCGCGGGCTGGCCACGCACCTCGACGGCGCGCGCGTGTGCAATGCGGCCGTCGCGTCGGGCCGTCCGATCGCGGAACTGTGCGCGCCGTTCGATACCGTGTCGATCTGCTTCTCGAAAGGGCTCGGCGCGCCGGTCGGTTCGGTGCTGGTCGGCAATCGCGCGCTGGTCGAGCGCGCGCAGCGCTGGCGCAAGGTGCTGGGCGGCGGGATGCGGCAGTCTGGCATTCTCGCGGCGGCCTGCCTGTATGCGCTCGACCACAATGTCGAGCGGCTGGCCGACGATCACGCGAACGCCGCGCATCTCGCGGCAGGCCTCGCGCGCATCGAGCCGGTGAAGGTGCTGTCGCATGCGACGAACATGGTGTTCGCGCAATTCCCCGAAGCCGATTGCGCGCCGCTCGAGGCATGGCTCAAGGCGCGCGGGATCCTCACGCAGATGCTGTACGCGTCGCGCTTCGTCACGCACTGCGACGTGGCGCGCGCGGACATCGATACCTTCATCGATGCGGTCGGCGCGTATTTCGCGCAGCGGCGTACTTAAAGCCGAGTGCGCCGGCCGGCGGGGGCGCCGGCGCGTCGTGGCGCGAAGCAGGAGCAGGGAGGCGACGGGGGCGGCGATGCAGCCCGTCTGTCGATATCTGGCGTGCCGGCGGGTTACGCTTGCCGGAGCATGTCGGCGGGCGGCGTGCCGTCGCGGAACAGTGTTTTCAGCTGCGTGCGCAGTTCGGCGCTGTCGGTGTGCTGGTGCACCGAGACCGCGTGTTGCACGGCGGCCTCCAGCAGTTCGTCGTCGGAGTCGGCGGAAATTGCGACCGAGCAATTCATCGCGCTGGGAAACTCGCGGCAATCGATATAGCGGCGGGGCATGATGTTCTCCTCACGGGAAAGGGAACGGCCGGATGTGCGTGATCGGCCGCGCGGCGCGTTCGCGGGGCCGATGGAAAAAGTATAGGCGGCGCGGCGGCGTTTCTCTTGGCCACGCATGCCGCGCATGCCGCGCCGGCGGTGTCGATCACCCGTTCGTCACGGCAGCGGCGCGAGCAACCGGCGCGCCGCTTCGACCACCCGTGCGGACAGCGACGCCATCGTCGGCGATTGCACGGTCCATGCGTGCCAGTACAGCGTGATGTCGGTCGGATGCAGCGGCGCGAGATCGACGAGCCCCTGCGCGTCGAGCGGTGCGCCGCCGAGCAGCGGTTCCGGCACCATCGCGTAGCCGAGCCCGTGCCGCACCGCCGCGAAATGCGCGTGCGTGCCCGGCACGTAGTGGCACGGATACGCGCCTTCGGGCAACCCGAGCTTCTCCTTCAGGAACGAGGACTGCAGCGTGTCGCGCCGCGAATACGCGACGACCGGCGCATGGCGCGCGCCCGTGCGGTTCAGGCCGCGCGGAAACCAGCGCAGCGCGAACGCGGCGGCCGCGAGCAGCCGGTAGCGCATCGTGCCGAGCGGCGTCGCGACGCAGCCGCGCATCGGCTTCGGCTCGGTCGTCACGCAGCCGACGGCCATCCCGCTTTCGAGCAGCGCGAACGTGTGGTCCTGGTCCTCGACGATCAGCTCGAACAGGATGCGCTCGCCCGCGAGCACCGACGTCAATGCGGGCAGGAACCAGGTGCCGAGGCTGTCGGAGTTCAGCGCGATCGTGACCGAGATCGGCGATTCGCGCTCGGTCGCGAGCGTGCTTTGCAGGTCGGCCTGCAGCAGCGCGACGCGGCGCAGGTGCTGCAGCACGCGCTGCCCGGCCGCCGTCGGCCGGCACGGCCGCGTGCGCAGCACGAGCGGCGCGCCGAGGCTCGCCTCCAGCGCGCGGACCCGCTGCGTGACGGCGGACGCGGTCACGTGCAGGCGCACGGCGGCCTGCTCGAAGCTGCCGGTGTCGGCGACGGCCAGCAGCGCGGCGGCTTGCTTCGGATCGATCGTCAGAGACATGTCGACGCAATTCTTGTGAACGTAAGACGAGAACAGGCGGTAGTGTAAGGCAGCACGCGCGACGGACCGGATGCGGCGTGACGTCTCGCCGCGTGCAACGACGCCGGTGGCGCGCGTGTTTTGAACTACGCTGTATGAACGTGTGCGCCGCGAGCCGGCGCCACACGCGGTGCGGGTTGCACGACCCGCACCCTTCACCCGACCGACACGCCCAGCCGACGGAGCGACTTCGCGATGATCTTCCGGCAACTCTTCGACCCGCAATCGTCGACCTACACGTACCTGCTCGCCGACCGCCCATCGCGCGAAGCGTTGCTGATCGACCCGGTGTTCGAGCAGGTGCGCCGCGATGCGGCGCTGCTCGACGAGCTCGGGCTGCGGCTCGTCGCGACCGTCGATACGCACGTGCACGCCGATCACGTGACGGGTGCGTGGCTGCTGAAGCAGCGCACCGGCAGCGCGATCGCGATTTCGGCCGCGAGCGGCGCGCAGGGCGCCGACCGCTACCTGAACGACGGCGATCGCTGCGCATTCGGCCCGCGCTACCTGACCGTGCGCGCGACGCCGGGCCACACGAGCGGCTGCATCAGCCTCGTGCTCGACGATGAATCGATGGCGTTTACCGGCGACTGCCTGCTGATTCGCGGCACCGGCCGTACCGACTTCCAGCAGGGTGACCCGCGCGCGCTGTATCGCGCGGTGCACGGCCGGCTTTTCACGCTGCCGGCCGCATGCCTGCTGTATCCCGCGCACGACTATCGCGGGCTCACGGTCACGAGCGTCGGCGAGGAGCGGCGTTTCAATCCGCGCCTCGGCGGCGATCTCAGCGAGGACGATTTCGCGGGCTACATGCGCAACCTCGGGCTCGCGCATCCGCGCCAGATCGACGTCGCGGTGCCCGCGAATCTGCAGTGCGGACTCGCCGCGAATGCGCCCGACGTGCAGGCGGCGCCCGACTGGGCGCCGCTCGTCTATACGTTCGCCGGATTCTGGGAAATCGATCCGCAGTGGCTCGAGGATCACCTGCCGGCGGTGCAGGTCGTCGACGTGCGCGAGCCGGACGAATTCACCGGCCCGCTCGGCCACCTGCCGGGCGCGACGCCGATTCCGCTCGGCGAACTGGCCGCGCGCACCGGCGAACTCGCGCGCGACCGGCCGATCGTGACCGTGTGCCGCGCGGGCGGCCGCTCCGCGCAGGCGACCGTGATCCTGCTGAAGGCCGGCTTCGATGCCGTCGCGAACCTCGGCGGCGGGATGCTGCGCTGGCGCGGCGAAGGCCGCGTCGTGATGGATGGCCGGTCGTAGCGGCGCGATGCCGCGCAACGGAAAAAAAATGTTCGGCCCGGTGTCGATTCGGCCCGGCGCCGTTCGTCGTCAAGGTATCCGATCACGTGGCGCCGCATGACGCGGCGCCGAAACCCCGAGAGACCCGCGATGACGCCGACGCTTTACGCCCATCCCTTTTCGTCCTATTGCCAGAAGGCGCTGACCGCGCTGTACGAGAACGGCACGCCGTTCGACTATCGCGTGCTCGCGCACGACGATCCGAAGCCGATGCAGGAACTGGCCGCGCTGTGGCCGCTGAAGCGCTTCCCGGTGCTCGTCGACGCGGGCCGTACCGTGATCGAGGCGACGATCATCATCGAGTATCTCGATCTCTACCACCCGGGCCCCGCGCGGCTGGTGCCCGACGACCGGCGCGCGGCGCTGGAAGTGCGGATGATGGATCGTTTCTTCGACAACTATGTCGCGACCCCGCAGCAGAAGGTCGTGTTCGATGCGTTGCGGCCGGAACACGAGCGCGATGCGCGGGGTGTCGCCGATGCGCGCGCGATGCTCGAAACGTCGTACGCATGGCTGGATCGCACGATGGCCGATCGCGAATGGGCGGCCGGCGACCGCTTCAGCCTCGCCGACTGCGGCGCGGCGCCGTTCCTGTTCTACGCGGACTGGACGCACCGGATCGATCCGTCGTTCGCGAACGTGATCGCATATCGCCGGCGGCTGCTTGCGCGGCCGTCGTTCGCGCGTGCGGTCGACGAAGCGCGGCCGTATCGCGCGTTCTTCCCGCTCGGGGCGCCCGACCGCGACTGACGTGCGCGGCCGCCGTCGCCGCGGCGGCGACGATCCGGACGGCGGCGCGCCGGGCGCGATGCCGCCGCGCAGGGCCGGCAGCGTGTGCCCGGGCGTCGTGTCGACAGCAGCG
This sequence comes from Burkholderia sp. Bp9090, assembly GCF_003857985.1. NCBI lineage: Bacteria > Pseudomonadati > Pseudomonadota > Betaproteobacteria > Burkholderiales > Burkholderiaceae > Burkholderia > Burkholderia sp. Bp9090. The sequence goes on along the minus strand of NZ_QTPV01000005.1, from coordinate 82,521 downwards.
GATGCATGGCGGCGCCGTCCCGTTACATCGCCGTATGCTTGACCGACTGCGCGAGCGTCAGCAGTTCGTCGAACTGCGTGATCAGCTCGAAGCACAGCAGGAACGCGAGCGTATAGGCCGGCGCGGGGAAGCGCCGGATCGCCTCCAGCACCTGCGGCGCGAAGCGCGATCGAATCGCATCGCGCGTCAGCAGCCACGCGAGCGCGATGCCGATCGCGGCGCCGGCGATCAGGTCGGTCGGGTAGTGATAGCCGAGATACGCGCGCGGCACGCAGATGAACACGACCGCGTACAGCAGCGAGAACACGCCGGCGCGTCGCGCGATGATGAAGATGCCCGTCGCGATCGCCATCCACAGCATCGCGTGATCGCTCGGAAACGAACTCCAGGCCTGCAGCGTGGCCGCACGCAATTCCTCGGACGGGAAGTGCAGGTGCAGGTCGGGGTTGTAGATCGGCCGCACGCGGAACGGCAGGACTTTCGCGAGCAACCGGCCGAACGCGAGCGCGACGAGCCCGCTCGCGACCGTCGCGATGACCAGCTCGCGTTGCCGTTCGCGCTGCGGTCCCGGCTGGAACCACAGCCAGCACAGCACGGGGATCAGGACGAAGCCCTTGAACGTATAGAGGCCGGCGATCACGCGGATCGCATGATTCATCAGCGGTCCGAACGTAATGTGGGTGAGGAAGATCTGGATCGTGGTGTCGAAATTGTTCATGTTCTGCGACCCCGGCGGACACGCAGCACAGGACATGCGACCGGCAGGGATCAGGAAGCGCGCTCGCACCGGAGCGCAATGGGGGGCAAGTATGTCACCGGTAATTTCGAAGAAAATGGGAAAAAATACCGGGAATCCCCTGAGAAAACCTACTTTGCCGATGGGGCCGGATTCGGGAGGGCCGTGCGGTGCGGCCGTGAGAAATGATCCGATGATTGCGCGCGGGGGCCGGGCGCGGGCGAAAAAATAATCGGTTGAACTGCGCAACCCGGCGACGCGTTCCGAGTATTGCATCGGATGAACGAATGCCGGCTGTCTCTCGCACGAATCGGCCGTGCCGCGCGGGGCCGCACAGCACCGATCGAAAATAAAAGAAAAGGCGGGCAAGCCCTGCGGACCCGCCTGCCGTGCAATCGCACTGCCGAAAATCGACGGCGCCACGTGCGCACGGCCAGTGCCGGTGGCGACGTTGTCGGCGCCGGCGCGATCACCGCATGCCGGTCAAGTTGCGCGAGCAACGAACCGCCGAGCGCGGCGCCGCTCGTCATCCCGATGAACATGCCGAGAACAGCACCGCGTCGAGGCGGCTGCGCGTCGAACGACGCGACACGTGAGCCGCCAGCGCCGAGGCGCGCCGTCAGCCGCGCCGGATGCCTTCGGGCAGCGCGCTGATGCGGCGCACTTCGGGCGAGTCGAGCCACGCGCGGGACGTCGCGCAATCGACGAACATGTCGGTCGCATCGTCGCCCCAGAACAGGTCGCCATCGAGTTCGAAGGTCGGCACGCCGAACACGCTATGCGCGATCGCCTGATCGGTGTTCGCGCGCAGCGCGTCCTTCACCGCTTGCGCGTCGACGGCCGTCACGCCTTCCGGAAAGCCCACCGCCTCGCACAGCGCGGCGAAACCCTCTGGCGTCGATACGTCCTGGCCGTCGCGCCAGATGTGCCGGAAGATTCGCCGGATCGCATCGGGCGTGTTGCCCATCGCGATCGCGAGACGCAGCGGCCGGATCGGGTTGAACGGATGCGCGGGCGGCATCCGGAATGGAATGCCGAGCTTGTCCGCGCGGTACTGCGCGTGGCGATAGGTGAAGATGCGCTTCGCCGCGATCTCGGCCGGCGCTTTCTGGCCCCAGTGCGTGAGCACGGCGCCGAGCACGATCGGTTTCGGCTCGTAGGCGGCCGCCGGCGGCAACTCGTCGAACCGTTCCTGCTGCAGGTAGGCGAACGGCGAGACGAAATCGAAATACCAGGTGGCGGTGCGCGGGGCGTTCATCGTGGGTTCCCTTGTGCGTGTCCGGACGGCAGTGGCATGTGCCGCGCCGGCGGGCGGCGCGCTGCATGCGGCAGCGGCCAGTGTCGCATGCGGCCGGCGTTTGCGCTGCCGCGTCGCCGGACGCGCGTGCCGGCTAGGGCTGCGCGGGTTCGTCCGCGGCCGCGGTGAAGCGCGCGAGACTGTCGCGCACGGCCTGCGCGTCGTAGCGCGCGCCGGTGCCACCGAGCGCGACGGTCGCCTTCTGCGCGAGCGGCAACAGCAGCGCGAGCGCCGCGGCCATCGCCGGCGCGGCGGCCAGCCGCGATTTCGGGCCCGACACCGTGAGCGCGCCGACGCAATCGCCGGCCGCGCCGAACACCGGCACGGACGCCGACGCCGTCTCCGGGTCGCGCTCGCCGTACGACGCGGCCCACAACTGTTCGCGTATGTCGTTCCAGCGCGCATCGTGCGGGTCGGTGAACGCGAGCAGCACCTTCCCGGACGCTCCCTGGTGAACCGGAAACTCCTCGCCGACCCGGATCGACACGCGCACCGTGCGCGTGGGTTCGACACGATAGAGCACCGAGCGCATCTCGCCGTGGCGCACGTAGAACGACGCCGTTTCGCCGAGTTCGCGGCTCAGCGTCTCGAGCAGCGGCTCGACGACCGGGCCGACCCGGAACGAACGCTGGTACAGCGCGGCGAGCCGCAGCGGCTCGTGTCCGACCGCGTACTGGCCGTCGTCGAGCTTGCGCATGAAGCCGCCGTGCTCGAGCGCGGCGAGCAGGCGCAGGATCGTGCTCTTGTACAGCCCGGTGCGGCGCGACAGTTCCGCGAGCGACAGCCGGTCGTCGGTTTGCCCGAACGCATGGAGGATCGCGAACGCGCGATCGAGGACGGCGACGCCGCTGGAGGCGTCGGCCGACGAGTCGGGGGCGGTGCCGGTGGGTTCTGCGGGGAGCGAGGTCGGAGGCACGGCTTGCAGGTCCTTGGGTGACGGTCGATCCACTATATCGTTCTGTCTGATAGAACACAAGTTCCAGAAAATCGCAATTTCACGGGTATACCCCGCTTACAGCCGATTCGACGCGCCTCTAAAGTTCCGTCAAACAGAACGATGTTCTTTTAGATAGAACTATGAGGTGTCGAATGAGCGTTTCCGGGTACCCAGAGGTGCTGGTCAGCGAGGTCGGGCCGCGAGACGGCCTGCAGAGCATCAAGGCCGTGATGCAGACGGCCGACAAGCGGCGCTGGATCACCGCGCTCGCCGCGGCCGGCCTGCGCGAGATCGAGGTCGGGTCGTTCGTGCCCGCGCGGCTGTTGCCGCAGATGGCCGACGTGCGGGAAGTCGTCGCGCATGCGCTGGCGATTCCCGGGCTGCACGTCGCCGCGCTCGCGCCGAACCTGCGCGGCGCCGAAAGCGCGTTCGAGGCGGGCGTCCACAAGCTGACGCTGCCGGTCTCGGTGACCGAGGCGCACTCGCTGGCGAACATCCGCAAGACGCCGGCGCAGATGATCGACGAGGTGCGCGCGATCGTCGCGCTGCGCGATGCGCGGTTTCCGTCGGTGCAGATCGAGGCCGGCGTGTCGGTCGCGTTCGGCTGCACGATCGCCGGCGCTGTCTCCGACGACGAGACGATCGCGATGGCGGCTGCGATGGCCGAATGCGGGGTCGACGAGATCGGTCTGTCCGATACGAGCGGCTATGCGAATCCGGTGCAGGTGCGCCGGCTGTTCACGCGCCTGCAACGCGAAGTCGGCGACAAGGCGGGCGGCGCGCACTTCCACAACACCCGCGGGCAGGGGCTCGCCAACGTCGTCGCGGCGCTCGACGCCGGCGTGACGACGATCGACGCGAGCCTGGGCGGTCTCGGCGGCTGCCCGTATGCACCGGGCGCGACCGGCAACATCGTCACCGAGGATCTCGTGTTCCTGCTGGAGTCGATGGGGATCGACACGGGCATCGACGCCGATGCGCTGCTCGCCGCGCGCGCGATCCTGCACGCGGCGCTGCCTGCCGAGCCGCTGTACGGCCACGTGCCGGACGCGGGGCTGCCGAAGGGATTCCGTTACGCGGACGGCCGTGCGCCGTCGGCGGCCCAGCCGGAAGGTTGCCTGACGGGAGTCGCGCAATGAACGATCGCCAACCGGCCGCGGCGCTGCCGTACGAAGGCGTGCGCGTGATCGAGATGACGCACATGGTGATGGGCCCGACCTGCGGCATGCTGCTCGCGGATCTCGGCGCGGAAGTCATCAAGATCGAACCGATCGCGGGCGACAGCACGCGTGCGCTGCGCGGTTCCGGCGCGGGCTTCTTCGGGATGTTCAACCGCAACAAGAAGAGCCTCGCGGTCGACGTGAAGGATCCGCGCGGGCTCGAGATCGTGCGGCGGCTCGTCGCGACGGCAGACGTGTTCAGCGAGAACTTCAAGTGCGGCACGATGGATCGGCTCGGGCTCGGCCATGCCGCGTTGTCCGCGCTGAATCCGCGCCTGGTGTACGTGTCGCACAAGGGTTTCCTGCCGGGGCCGTACGAACATCGCACCGCGCTCGACGAAGTGGTGCAGATGATGGGCGGTCTCGCGTACATGACGGGCCCCGAAGGCCGGCCGTTGCGTGCGGGCTCGAGCGTGAACGACATCATGGGCGGGATGTTCGGCGCGATCGGCGCGATGGCCGCGCTCGCGCAGCGCGAACGCACCGGCCGCGGCCAGCAGGTGCAGAGTTCGCTGTTCGAGAACAACGTGTTCCTCGTCGCGCAGCACATGATGCAGTTCGCGGTGACGGGGCAGGCCGCGTCGCCGATGCCGAGCCGCATTTCCGCGTGGGCGGTCTATGACGTGTTTTCGGTGAAGGACGGCGAGCAGATCTTTCTCGCGGTCGTATCGGACACGCAATGGGCGCTGTTCTGCGACGCATTCGGCCTTGCCGCGCTGAAGGACGATGCGCGTCTTGCAACCAACAACTTGCGCGTGCAGGCCCGCGAGTGGCTGCTGCCCGAACTGCGTGCGCGGCTCGCCGCGCATTCGGCCGCGGAGATCGGCGCGATCTTCGAATCGATCGGCCTGCCGTATGCGCCGATCACGAAGCCGCAGGACCTGTTCGACGATCCGCATCTGCTCGCGACGGGCGGGCTCGAAGCCGTGACGCTGCCGGCCGACGCGAGCAGCGCCGGCCGGCCGGTCGACACGCGCACCGCGCTGCTGCCGCTCACGCTCGCGGGCGAGCGCCTGCGCCTGCGCGCGGCGCCGCCCGCGCTCGGTCAGGACACGTGCGCGTTGCTCGGCGAACTCGGCTATACGCCGGACGAGGCCCGGGCGCTGATCGCAGCCGGCGTCGTCGCCGGGTCGCACGGACACGGTGCGGACGGCCAACCGCCGGGCGTGGCGGCCGATACGCCTTCGGCGAACGAAGTGGCGAGCGCGTAGCGCCGCCGCGATCCATCGAACGAACAAAAGGCGTCCTGCCCGTGCGATCGCGCGGGCGAGGAGCGCCGCACCCACGGAGACAACCATGACATCCGCTTCCCCGGCGCTGGCCGCCGATCGCGAAACCGACGCGTCGATCGAGCAACGGGCCGTGCGCAAGGCCGCGTGGCGTTTCATTCCGCTGCTCGCGCTCGCGTACTTCTTCAACTACCTCGACCGCACGAGCGTCGGGTTCGCGGCGCTGACCATGAACCGCGATCTCGGCTTGACCGCGACGCAGTTCGGCTGGGGCGCGGGGATCATGTTCGCCGGCTATTGCGTGTTCGAGGTGCCGAGCAATCTCGCGCTGTACCGCTTCGGCGCGCGGCGCTGGCTCGCGCGCATCATGATCACGTGGGGGCTGATGGCGGCCGCGACCGCGCTCGCGACCGGGCCGACGAGTTTCTATGCGATCCGGCTGCTGCTCGGCATCGGCGAAGCGGGCTTCTTTCCGGGCGTGATCTTTTTCCTCGCGGTGTGGTTTCCGGCGAGTTACCGCACGCGGGTGCTGGCGTGGTTCACCGTGTCGACACCGCTGTCGTCGCTGATCGGCGGCCCGTTGTCGACGTGGCTGCTGCAGCTCGACGGCGTGCTCGGCCTTGCGGGCTGGAAGTGGATGTTCATCGTCGAAGGGCTGCCCGCGTGCGCGCTCGGCTTTTTCGTGCTGAAGCTGCTGTCCGATTCGCCCGCGGATGCCGCGTGGCTGTCGAGCGACGAGCGTGCCGCGCTGCAGCGCGCGTTCGAGCGCGAAGGCGCGGCCGCCGGCCGCAAGAAGCACCTCGGCGTCGCGCTGCGCGACGTGCGTGTGTACGTGCTCGCGCTGATCTCGTTCGGTTTCACGATGGGTTCTTACGGGATCGGCATCTGGTTGCCGCAGATGCTCAAGGCACACGGCATGTCGACGATGCAGACGGGCTGGCTTTCCGCGGTGCCGTACTTCTTCGCGACCGTCGCGCTGCTGTGGTGGGCGAAGCGGGTGGACCGGCGCGGCGGCCCGGTCGCGAACCTGGCGATCGGGCTGGCCATCGGCGCGGTGGCGCTCGGCGTGTCGACCCACTTCCTGACGCTCGGGCCCGCACTCGTCGGCATCACGCTCGCGCTGATCGGCACGATTGCCGGCCGCACGATCTTCTATACGCTGCCCTCGCGCTTCCTGTCCGGCCAGGCGGCGGCCGGCGGGCTCGCGCTGATCAATTCGATCGGCGCGCTCGGCGGATTCGCGGGACCTTATCTCGTTGGCTACCTGAAGGACGGCTTCGGCACCTTCACGGCCGGGATGCTCGGCCTCGCGATCGTGCTGGCGATCACGACGCTGCTCACGCTGTCGCTGTACGCATTCGACCGGAGCGAATGACATGGATGCGACCATTTCGATCAAACGACGCCGGTTGCTCGGTGCGGCCGCCGCATCGCTCGCGCTCCCTGCATGGGCCGATACGCGCGCGCCGGCTGAAAACGGACCTTCCCGCATGACGACCCAAGGCAACTATCTCGCAGTGCGAAGCGACTGGCTCGCATCTGCGCTCGAACCCGCACTCGATCCGGATCTGCCGATCGTCGATGCGCATCATCACTTCTACGAGCGGCCGGGATGGATCTACATGCTCGACGACTATCTGCAGGACGCGCGATCCGGCCACAACGTCCAGGCATCCGTCTACATGCAGGCGCTGACGCGCTATCGCGACGCGGGCCCGGCCGAACTGAAGCCGGTCGGCGAGACGGCCTACGTCGCCGGCGTGACGGAGCCGCTGCAACGCAGCGGCCCGGCCGTCGCGAAAGGCATCGTCGGGCACGCGGACCTGCGGCTCGGCGAGCGCGTGCGCGACGTGCTCGAAGCGCATGTCGACGCGGGGCGCGGACGCTTTCGCGGCGTTCGACACCTGAGTACCTGGGATGCCGATCCGTCGCTCGCCAACCCGTTGTCGGCGGTGCCGCGCGGGCTGTTGCTCGACCCCGCGTACCGGGCCGGCGTCGCGCAGCTCGCGCCGCTCGGACTGTCGTACGACGCGTGGCTGTTCTTTCCTCAATTGCCCGAGCTGTTCGATCTGGCGAAGGCGAACCCCGACACGCGGATCGTCGTCAATCACTGCGGCGGCGTCGTGCGGATCGCGAGCTACGCGGACCAGCGGCCGGAAGTCTTCCAGCGCTGGTCGGCATCGATGCGCGAACTCGCGCGGCTGCCGAACGTATTCGTGAAGGTCGGTGGCCTCGGCATGCGGATCAACGGGTTCGATTTCGAGAAGGGCGCGCGGCCGCCGTCGTCCGAACAGCTCGCCGCCGCGTGGAAGCCGTGGATGCTCACGTGCATCGAGGCATTCGGCGCGAAGCGCTGCATGTTCGAGAGCAATTTTCCGGTCGACAAGGGCTCGTATTCGTACGTGAACGGCTGGAACGCGTTCAAGCGGCTGACCGCACACGCGAGCCCGGACGAGCGCGATGCGCTGTTCCGCGGGACGGTCTCGCACGCGTACCGGCTCGGTTGACGCGTACCGCGCACGTCGCGTCGCGCCAGCTAGCCCGTCTCGACCAGCGCCGCCAGCCGGGCGAGCGCCATGCGCCAGCCGGTCTCGTTGTCGGCCGCCGGCACGCCTGGCGGCACACCGTCGTGCACCGCGTCGACGCGTGTGCCGCCAGCTTCGTCGGACAGCGTGATCGTGATCGTCATCGCGCCGCGCAGCATCGGATCGTCGGTTTCGAACACGTCGATTTCGACGATCCGTTCGTCGGGCACGAGCGTCACGAAGCGCCCGTGATAGGTGTCGGTGTGCGCGGTGGTCTTGCCGGTGCCGTCCGACGGTTCGTCGTAGCTCAGCGACACGCGCAGCGCGCCGCCTTCGCGCGCGTCGTAGGCGAGCACGCGGCACGTCATGCCGTCCGGCACCTTCCATTGTTCGACGGCGTGCGGATCGAGCAGCGCGCGGTAGACGCGCCCGCGCGGTGCGTTCAGGTGCCGGCTGACCCGGGTGGAATGCGTGTGCATCTGCAGCATGTGTGGCCTCCCGCGGAGCGCGCGCGACGGTGCACGCCGGATGCCGGCGTGTCGTCACGCTTCCTTCAGGAATCCTAGGCGCGCGCGCGGCGGCATGCAATGGCCCGCGCACGTGCGGATTCAGCGCAATGCGGACGCGAATTCGTCGAGCTGCGTGATGCAGGTGTTCCAGCCCTCGAAGAAGCCGAGGGCTTCGTGGCGCTCGCGCGTCGCGGCGTCGGGATGCATCACGCGTGCCTCGTAGCGGCAACCGGCGGCGTCATCCGCCATCGTGATGATCGCCGTGAAGCCCAGCCACGGCACCTGCGGCCGCCAGCCGCCCGCGAGCATCGACGTGAACACGATGCGCGCTTCCGGCACGATGTCGAGGAAGCACCCGGGGTTGTCGCTCGTGCCGCCGTCGGGGCCGCGCATGAACGTGTGGAAGGCGCCGCCCGGGCGCAGGTCGAACGCGCGGACTTCGGTGGTCCACGGTTTCGGGCACCACCATTCCTTCAGCAGTTCGGGATCGGTCCACGCGCGCCAGAGCGCCTGGCGCGGCGCGTGCAGCGTGCGTGTGATGACGAGGTCATGAGCTTCGGCGGGGTCGACGTGGCGGGTTGACATGCGCGTGCTCCTCCTGGTGGCGGCGTTCGACGAATTCCACCAGGCGATCGGCGCGCGCTTCCCACAGTGTGCGCTGCGCGGCGAGCCACTGCTCGGCTTCGGCCAGCCTGCCGCCGACCAGCTCGCAGGTGCGCGTGCGGCCGGTTTTCCGGGTCGTGACGAGGCCGCTGCGCTCGAGCACCGCGACATGCTTCATCAGCGACGGCAGCGCCATGTCGAACGGCGCGGCCAGTTCCGAAACGGTCCGCACGCCGTTGCCGAGCGCGCTGACGATCGCGCAGCGCGTCGGATCGGCGAGCGCCTGGAATACGTCGTTGATGCCGGGTTCAAAGTTAGCCATGCGGCTAAGTATAGGCAATGCAACGAGAATTTTCGTCGCTTAGGATGATGGGGAGGTAACACCCGCCGACCGGGCCGGGCGTCGTGTTGCCGGGCATCCGCCGATGTTGCGCGGGGTGCGACCGCACGGCGGCATTCCATTCGATCCGGGCGCACGTCGGCCGAACGCGTGCCCCGCCTGATATACCGGAGAGGGTATGACAGAACCTGTGACCGTCCGCCGCGTCGACGCGGGCGAAGCCCGCGCCTGCATCGGCGCGCTGGCCGACGTGCTGATCGATTGCGTCGAAGGCGGCGCGTCCGTCAGCTTCATGTTGCCGATCGAACGCTCGACGGCCGTCGCGTTCTGGACGAGGGTTGCCGACGGCGTCGCGAGCGGCGAGCGCATCCTGCTGATCGCCGAGGACGCGGCCGGCCGGATCGTCGGCACCGTACAACTCGTGACCGCGCAGCCGGAAAACCAGCCGCATCGAGCGGACCTCGCGAAGATGCTCGTGTCGCGTCATGCGCGACGGCAGGGCGTCGCCGCGCGGCTGATGGCGGCCGCCGACGACGCCGCGCGCGCCGCCGGCAAGACCGTGCTCGTGCTCGACACCGTGACGGGCGGCGATGCCGAGCGCCTGTACGAGCGGGCCGGCTGGCAGCGCGTCGGCGTCGTGCCGAACTATGCGCTGATGCCCGACGGCGCGTTGTGCGCGACGACGTATTTTCACAAGCAGCTCGCGTAACGGGGCCGGATGCGGTCGCGATCCGGGTCGCGACCGGCGCGCATGCGCGGCGGCGCGGCGGCGCGGCAGTACCGCCGCCGGAAGCCGGGCGAACCGGAAAAGCCGGCCGCCGCCGCCGCGGCTCCGATATATTCGTGCTGGAACACGTCACCGCCACGCCAACGGAATTGCCGCCTCGATGAAACGCTCCCGTATCGCCTTCGCCCTCACGGGCCTGCTCGTCGCGGTGCCGATCGCCGCCTACGCGCTCGTCAAGCCGCTGCGCGTCGTCGCGCCCGCGCTGCTGCCCGGCGTGTCATGCCCGAGCGCGGACATCTGCACCGACGATGCCGCGAAGCTCGGCATCGCGCAGCAGCTCTATCGCGACGGCTACGCGCGCGCGGCCGCGGCCGTCGGCCCGTTTCGCGACGCGCCGCGCGTCGTGTTCTGCTCGACGCGCGCGTGCGCCGACCAGTTCGGTCTCGGCGAACGGGCGGCACTGACGCTCGGGGATTTCGGCGTGGTCGTCGCGCCGCGCGGCTGGCAGACCTACTTTCTCGCCCACGAGCTGATCCACCACCGGCAGGCCGAAGTGCTCGGCAACCTCGCGGTCGCGACCAAGCCGCGCTGGCTGATCGAGGGGATGGCGTATGCGTTGAGCGATGATCCGCGTCATCCGCTGACGGAGCCGTTCGAGTCGTGGCGCACGCAATTCGCAGCGTGGCATGCGGCGCTCGGCCAGCGGCCGTTGTGGGACGCCGCCAGGGCCGTGCAATAGCGATCGCGCGCGACCGGCGCCCGTCGTGCCGCTACGCCGGTACGGCCGGATCGTCGGGCTGCGCGCCGAGCGTGCGCCGACCCGCGTCGAGGATCTCGTCGGCCAGCGCCGGATCGGTGCCGGCGATCGCGCGCGACAGCACGAGCGCACCGACCATCTGGCTGAAGACGGCGATCGCGTCGCGGCGCGTGTCCGCCGCGGCCGGGCCTTCGGCGGCCACCATCCGTTCCAGCCGGTCGAGATACGCGGCGACGCCGTGCGCGTAGCACGCGCGCGCCGCGTCGGTCAGCCGGGGCGCATCGCCCGCGAAACCCGACAGCGGGCAACCGGCTTCGACGTTGTCGCGATGCGCGGCCGACAGGTACGCCGTCGCCTGCTTCGCGACGCTGCCGGCGTTCGGTGAATCCGCGCGGTCCTGGATCGCTTTCTCCATCACCGCGGCGACCAGCGCATCCTTCGATTTGAAGTGGTTGTAGAAGCCGCCCTGCGTGAAGCCGGCTTCCTTCATCAGCTCCGTCAACCCCACCGCGTCGACACCGCGCACCCGGAACAGCCGCTCGGCGGCCGCGACGATCGCGTTGCGGTTTTCGGCGGCCTGTTGTCTCGAGACGCCCATCGATCCCTCCCTCATTCCGGCAATTGCGTCGATTGAAAAACACAATGGTGATCGCCATTGACGTGTCGAAATCGCGCTGACACAATGCACCGCAAAGACAATGGTGATCGACATTGACATCCAGTGTAGCCGACTTCGCGAATGAAGCGAAGCGACCGGCGCTGCACGGATGGATATCGGTCCCGGTGCGGCGTGGCGTGGGCGGCGGACTGCCCGGCTTCCGGCACGGCACCGGCGGAGCTACGGTTCGGTCCGCAATGGCGGCGTGGTTTATCACCGGATCCCGGGCGCGCGGCGAACCGGCGCGAGCGGGATCCTTTCTCCGAAAGGAACGAGCATGAAGATCGAAGGTGCAGTGGTGTTCGTCACGGGCGCGAACCGCGGGCTCGGCCGAGAGTTCGCGAAGCAGGCGCTCGAACGCGGGGCGCGCAAGGTCTATGCGGGCGCGCGCGATCCGGCCAGCGTGACGCTGCCGGGCGTGGTGCCCGTGAGGCTCGACGTGACCGATCCGGCGACGGTCGCCGCGGCCGCCGATAGCGCGCGCGACGTCACGCTGCTGATCAACAACGCGGGCATCGCGCGGCTCGGCAGCCTGACCGACGACGGCGCGCTCGACGCGTTGCGCGATCACTTCGAAACCAACGTGTTCGGGATGCTGGCGATGTCGCGCGCCTTCGCGGGAACGCTGGCCGGCCATGGCGGCGGCGCGATCCTGAACGTGCTGTCGGTCGCGAGCTGGGTGAACCGGCCGATCCTGTCGGGCTACGGCGTGTCGAAGTCGGCCGCGTGGGCGCTGACCAACGGGCTGCGCCATTCGCTGCGCGAACAGCATACGCAGGTCGTCGGGCTGCATGCGGGGTTCATCGATACCGACCTGACGGCCGGCCTCGACGTGCCGAAGGCCACGCCGGCCGACGTCGTGCGCCAGGCCTACGAGGCAATCGAAGCAGGGGAGGAGGAAGTGTCGACCGACGAGTTCACGCGGCAGGTGAAGGCCACGCTGTCGTCGGGCGTCTATCTGGAGGAGCCGGCGCCGCGTTGACGCGGCCGGCAACGCGACCCCGCCGCCCGCTCGATGAGCGCGGCGGCGGGGCGTTTCGTCAGACCGTCGTGTCGATGATGCCCGGGATCTTCACGTCCGGGTTCACGTCCGCGTCGTAGTCGACGCCGGCGATCTCGAAGCCGAACAGGCGCAGGAATTCCGTCTTGTAGCCCGCGAAGTCGGTCATTTCGTACAGGTTCTCGTTCGTGACCTTGTCCCACATCGCGACGACCTTGTCCTGCACTTGCGGGTCGAGCTCCTTGTAGTCCGCGCGCAGACGGCCTTCCTCGTCGATGTGCGGCGTCGCGCCGTACAGGCTGTCCTTCAGGAGCCCGTACACCTGCTCGATGCAGCCTTCGTGCGTGCCCTTTTCCTTCATCACCTTGAACAGCAGCGACAGGTAGAGCGGCATCATCGGGATCGCCGAGCTCGCCTGCGTGACGACGGCCTTCAGCACCGACACGCGCGCGTCGCCGCCATGCGCGGCCAGCTTGTCGCGGATCGACAGCACCTTCTTGTCGAGATCCTTCTTCGCTTCGCCGATCGAGCCGTTCCAGTAGATGTCGTGCGTGATCTGCTCGCCGAGATACGTGAACGCGGTCGTCTTCGCGCCGTCGGCCAGCACGCCGGCTTCATCGAGCGCGTCGATCCACATCTGCCAGTCCTCGCCGCCCATCACGGCGACGGTGCCGTCGATCTCTTCCTGCGTCGCCGGCTCGAGCGACACTTCGCGGATCACTTCCTTGTCGGTGTCGAGGCCGCGGAACGTGACCGACTTGCCGACCGGCTTCAGCGTCGAGCTGATCGTTTCGCCCGTCTTCGGGTGCGTGCGGCGCGGTGCCGCGAGGCTGTAGACGACCAGGTCGACCTTGCCGAGATCCTGCTTGATGGTGTCGATCGTGATCTGCTTGACCTTGTCGGAGAAGGCGTCGCCGTTGATGCTGCGCGCATAGAGCCCCTTTTCGGCGGCGAATTTCTCGAACGCGGCGCTGTTGTACCAGCCGGCGGTGCCCGGCTTCGTCTCGCTGCCGGCGCGCTCGAAGAACACGCCCAGCGTGTCCGCGCCCGAGCCGAATGCGGCCGAGATCCGGGCGGCGAGGCCGTAGCCGGTCGACGCGCCGATCACGAGCACCTTCTTCGGACCGTTGGCGATCGGGCCGTGCGAAGTCACGTAGTCGATCTGTTCCTTGACGTTGGCTTCGCAGCCGACCGGATGAGTCGTCACGCAGATGAAGCCACGCACGCGCGGTTTGATGATCATGGGAGAACCTCTAGTCAGAAAGGCGCGGACGGCCTGAAATCGGAAAAATCCCGCGCATTGTAATGGAAGCGGGCGCAACGGCGGGAAAGGTGAGCCGTGGCCGCGGTCGCAGTCGCCCGCGGGCGGGACCGTCGAGGCAGCCATTCGCGTCGCCGCCCGTTATTTCTCTCTTGACAGAAATAACTGAAAAAACTAAATTCCCCGACATGGAACTCACACCGATTGCCGAACGATTCATCCTCCACTGGGGCGAAATGGGCTCGCGCTGGGGCGTCAACCGCACCGTCTCGCAGATTCACGCGCTGCTGTACCTGGCCGGCCGGCCGGTTGCGGCCGACGAGATCGCCGAGACGCTCAACGTCGCGCGTTCCAACGTCAGCACGAGCCTGAAGGAACTGCAGGCATGGCGGCTCGCGAAGGTCGTGCACGTGCTGGGCGACCGGCGCGACCACTTCGAGACGTCGACCGACATCTGGGAACTGTTCAAGCTGATCGTCGAAGGGCGGCGGCAACGCGAGATCGAACCGACGCTCACGGTGCTGCGCGATTGCCTGACGAGCCCGGAGATCGCCGACGAGAGCCGCGAAACCGAACAGCGCATCCGCGACACGCTGCAGTTCGTCGAGACGCTCACGACCTGGTCGGACGAGATGCTGCGGCTCAAGCCCGACACGCTGATGAAGGCGCTCGGCATCGGCGCGAAGATCAGCCAGACGGTCAGGCGCAAGTCGTCGAAGTAAGCGGTACCGGACGTGCGGGCACGCAGCCCGCTTTTTTTGAAAGTGAAATTTCTGTCATTACAGAAATAACTGTAGGTAGAGGACGAAAATGAACAGGGCATCGCGATCGATCCGCCGGCATGCCGCACCGCGGAGTGCGACATGAACATCCTCGTCTGCGGCGCGAACGGCTTCATCGGGCGGGCGCTGGGCGCGCGGCTCGAAGCCGGCGGCCATCGCGTGCTGCGCGGCGTGCGGCATGCGGTCGGCCCGCACGACGTCGCGATCGACTTCACGAAGGACGTCGATCCCGATGCGTGGCTCGCCCGGCTCGACGGCGTCGACGTGGTGATCAATGCGGTCGGGATCCTTGCGGACCGGCGTGACGCGACGTTCGACGCCGTGCATCGCGCGGCGCCCTGCGCGCTCTTCACCGCGTGCTGTCGTGCCCGCGTGCGACGCGTGATCCAGATCTCGGCGCTGGGCGTCGAGCGCGGCGACACGCCGTATTTCGCCAGCAAATACGCAGCCGACACCTTCCTGCGGACGCTGCCGCTCGATTACCGGATCGTGCGCCCGGCGCTCGTCTACGGCGCTTCCGGCACGTCGGCACGGTTCTTCCGGATGCTCGCGAGCCTGCCCGTGCACGTATTGCCGGCGGGCGGCCATCAGCCGCTGCGCCCCGTGCACATCGACGATCTCGCCGAACTCGTCGCGCGGCTCGTCGATGCGCCGGCGGCCGGCAACCCGGTCATCGACGCGGTCGGCAGCGACGAAGTCGAGTATCGCGAGATGCTGAGCGTCTATCGCGCCGCGCTGGGCTTCCCGCCGGCGGCGCGCATCGCGCTGCCGGGCCCGCTGGTCGGTGCGGCGGCCGCGGTGCTCGGCGCGCTGCCGGGCGCGATGCTGACCCGCGACACGTGGACGATGCTGCGCGGCGGCAACACCGGCGACCCCGCGGCGCTCGCGGCCGTGCTCGGCCGGCCGCCGCGCGGGCTGCGGCATTTCATCGGCGCGGACGCGGCCGCGCTGCGCCGCGACGCGCTCGCGATGTGGCGGCGGCCGCTGCTGCTGGGCGCGCTCGCGATCGTCTGGATCTGGACGGCCATCGTCAGCGCGTTCATCCATCCGCGGCACGACAGCCTCGCGATGCTCGCCCGCGCGCACCTGGCTGGCTTGCCCGCGCTGATCGCGCTCTACGCGGCCTGCGCGCTTGACTTCGCGTTCGGCGTGGCGACCGTCGTCGCGCCGTCCCGCCGGCTGTGGGCCGCGCAGGGCGCGCTGATCGTCGCGTATTCGGCCGTCATCGCGGTCACGATGCCCGGCCTGCTCGCCGAGCCGTTCGGCCCCGTGCTCAAGAACGTGCCGATTCTGGCGATCCTGTTGATCCTCTTTTCAGAAGAAGAACACGCATGAACACCTATCTCGTGATCAAGACGCTGCATATCCTGTCCTCGGTGCTGATGGTCGGCACGGGTTTCGGTACCGCGTTCTACCTGTTCTTCGCGAACCGCACGCGCTCGGTGCCGGCGATCGCCGCCGTGTCGCGCCTCGTCGTGCGCGCGGACTGGTGGTTCACGACGCCGGCCGTGCTGTTCCAGCCCGCATCCGGGCTGTGGCTCGCGCATACGGCCGGCTGGCCGTGGACGACGCCGTGGCTGGTCGCGTCGATCGTGCTGTATGCGGTCGCGGGCGCGTGCTGGCTGCCGGTCGTATGGCTGCAGATCGAACTGGCCGCGATGGCGAAGCTCGCGCATGCGAACGGCGATGCCGCGCTGCCGGAACGGTACTGGCGCTATGCGAAGCGCTGGGAGCTGCTCGGCTATCCGGCGTTCTTCGCGATGCTCAGCGTTTATTTCCTGATGGTGCTCAAGCCGATGTGAGCGAGGCAGCGCGGCCTGCAACGGCGATTTCGCCTGACGCGCTGTCGATTCTCGCGGGCTCGTGTATAACTTCGACGGGAGCGCGTCCGGGCCGTGTCGCGCCTCCCGAACGCTTCGCATTCGACCTCACAAGGAGCCTGCATGCTGCACATCCTCGGCAAGATCCCGTCCATCAACGTCCGCAAGGTGCTGTGGCTGTGCACCGAACTGAACCTGCCGTTCGAACAGGAAGACTGGGGCGCGGGCTTTCGCACGACCAACGACCCGGCCTACCTCGCGCTGAATCCGAACGGCCTCGTGCCGGTCATCAAGGACGACGACTTCGTGTTGTGGGAGTCGAACACGATCATCCGCTATCTCGCGAACCGCTATGGCGGCGACGCGCTCTATCCGGCCGAGCCGCAGGCGCGCGCGCGGGTCGATCAGTGGATCGACTGGCAGGGCACGGACCTGAACCGCTCGTGGGTCGGCGCGTTCCTCGGCCTCGTGCGCAAGTCGCCGGATCACCAGGACCCGGCGGCGATCGCGCAGTCGATCGTGGGCTGGACGAAGCACATGCAGATACTGAACGCGCAGCTCGAAGCGACCGGCGCGTTCGTGGCCGGCGACCGCTTCACGCTCGCGGACATTCCGATCGGCCTGTCGGTGAACCGCTGGTTCGGCACGCCGTTCGAGCATCCGGATTTCCCCGCAGTGAAGCGCTACATCGAGCGCCTGGCGACGCGCGAAGGTTTCCAGCAGTACGCGGGCAGCGCGAACCCGTAACGCATCGCATGTCGCGCGCGGCGCGGCGGCGTGATTTGCCGCCGCATCGCCGCCGCGCCGCGGCCGTCACGAGCCCGATGCCGGTACGGCCTCGAGCACGCGCGCGAGAAACGCCTCGTGATTCCAAGCGGATTCCGGCCGCGACAGCCCGAGCCGCACGACCACCAGCTCGCGGCTCGGCACCACGCTCACGAACTGGCCTTCATGGCCGACCGCATGAAACGCGTCGACGGGCAGCGGGCTCGCGTGCGCATCGCGATCGTTGAACGGCTCCGGCACCTTCACCCACAGATGCGCGCCGAATTCCTGGCGCGTCGACAGCGGCGTCGCCCGCGTCAGGTAGCGCACCCAGCCTTGCGGCAGCAGCCGCTGCCCGTCCCACACTCCGTCCTGCCGCAGAAGCTCCCCGAAGCGCGCCCAGTCGCGCGCGCTCGCATACATGAACGACGCGCTGCCGAGCGTGCCGGCCGCATCGGGCTCGAACACCGCGCTGCGCATGCCGAGCGGCGCGAACAGCGCGCGGCGCGGAAACGCGAGGTAGTCGCCTTCGGTGCCGCCCATCGCCTCGCGCATCACGCGCGCGACGATCGCGCTCGTGCCGCTCGAGTAGTACCACTGCGTGCCGGGCTGCGCGGCGAGCGGCATGGCCGACGCGAAACGCGCGGTGTCCGGCTGCGTGAACAGCATCACGGCGACGTCGGACAGCGGGTCGTCGTAGTCCTCGTTGAATTGCAGGCCGCTCGTCATCCGCAGCAGCTCGTCGAGCGTGATCGCCGTGCGCGGATCGCCGCTGTCGCGCCATTCGGGCAGCAGCGCCGACGCGTCCGGCGACAGCTTGTGCTGCGCGACGAGCATGCCGGCCAGCGCGGCCGTCACGGTCTTCGTCATCGACCAGCCGGGCAGCGGTGTGTCGGCCGCGAAGCCGGGCGCATAGCGTTCGGCGATCACCTGGCCGCGCCACATCACGACGACCGCGCGGGTGCGCCGCGGCCGCGCCGGATCGGGTTCGTCGAACGCGCGGTCGAGCGCGGCCTGCAGCTTGCGTGCGTCGATGCCGGCGGGCGGTGCGGCCAGCGCCGCTTCGTGCGTGGGCGGCTGATCGGTGGCGGGCGGCAGCGCGGCCGGCAGCCCGCCGGGCGACGGTCCGAGCGCAAGCGTGCAGCCGAGCCCGGGCCGGAAGTCCGCCTCGCGTTGCGCGAACCCGGCGAAGGTCGCGACGGCGCGACGATGCTCGGGATCGATCGACGGACGCACCAGCTTCAGCAGCGGATGCACGCCGGCCATGATGTCGACGTCGATCACCGACGCGGCCGGACGGCCCGACACGAACACGCCCGAACACAGCGCCTTCGCGGCATAGCCCGTCGCGATGGGCGCGAGCCGCGACAGCATGTAGCCGGTGTAGCCGAGCGCGGCGGCGAGCGCGACGGCGGCACCGCGCAGGATCAGCGATTTGAAGGGGATCGTCATGCGCGAGCGTCCTCGGTGGCGTGCCGGCCGGCAACGATGGCAACGATCCGGCAGTGTCGCAGGTTCGCGCGAGCGGTGGCAATCGTGGGGGCGGGTGACGCCGGGCGGCGTCGGTCAGGCGGCATGGTGCCCGGCGTCTGCGAATCGCATGTGTCGATCGCGCAGGTTCGAACGGGCCGCACGCGGCCCGTTCGCGTGATGCGTCATTGTGCGTTGCCGTTGTCCGAACGCAGTGTCCAGACCGTCGCGGTATTCGTGTTGTCGTCGACGGCCGCGAATTCCGGCTGGCCTTTGCTGCCGCGCCCGAACGCGAGCCCGAATGCCGCGCCCGGCACGGTATCGACCTGCATCTGCGCGACGAAGCGCCCGTCCACCGTGAATTCGACGATCTCGCTCGGTTGCAGCGGGTCGGGGTTGACCGCGTCGCCGTTCGCGGTCACGAGATGGCCGTTCGGCGCGAGCGCCAGCGCGAGCGGGCCGTGCAGGTGCGCCGCATCGAAGTAGATCATCCGTCCGACGCCGCCGTTGCGATGCGTCGTCGCGGCATTCTGGATCGCGAACACCGCGTTGTCGCCGGTCGAGGCGACATACAGGACGTCGATGTCGGGATCGTACGCGAGGCCGGTCGGGCCGACGACGAGCGCAGCGGGATCGGTCCGGTTCACGTAGCCCGATGCGATGATCTGCGAGCCCGGCAGCATCCTGACGCCGTCGCTGCCGATCATCAGCTCGATCCGTGCGACCGTCCCGTTCAGCACGTTCGACACGAACGCGGTCACGCGCTGGCCGCGGTCGATCACGGTCATGTCCCACGGTCCGTCGAGCAGTGTGGTGCTCGACAGTTGCGTGACGAGATTGCCTTGCGGACCGATGACGAGCAGCGAGCCCGGGGGGACCACGGTCTTGCCGTCCGGTGCCGGCACGTTGCCGACCAGCACGAAGCCGCTGCGCAGCACCGCGAGCGCGGTCGTCAGGCCGACATTGCTGCCCTGGAAGAACGTTGCCGGCGTCTTGCCGGGCGACAGCTTGACGACCGTCGTGCCGGTGCCTTGCGTGTTCGATGCCGCGTTGAAGTTGGATACGACGACGTCGCCCGGTTTCAGCGTGCTCCAGCTCGGCACGCCGCGCGGCACGAACGCGATGCCGTACGGATTGACGTCGCCGTTGGCGGGCACGGTCGACGCCGTGACCGACGAGACCGGCAGGATCGAATTGCCGCCGCCGGCCCACGCGAAAGCCGACGACAACGCGATCAGTCCCGCGCCGCAAGCCGCGCGGCATAGCGTGCGCGCCATCGTGCGGCAGGCGTGGGCGAGGATCGGCGGGTGATCGGCAAACGCGGCGTCAAACACGGGCGGGGCGGGCGAACGACAGGAGGGGAGAGGGTCCATGGCATGACTCCGGTTGATGATCGCGAGCAGTCATCCCGGCTGCCGGCCTGCGCAGCGCGCGGATGTCCGGCGCGGATCCGCAGTCTTGCCGTGCGAGTCCGCACTCGAAATAAACGGATCGCGACGGCCGGATATTCCATCCGGCGACGGGCATTGCACGCGAGTCGGCGCGCATTGTTCGCCGCCATGGCGACACGGCCTGACAAGTTGAAATCCGGACCGCCGTCGGCCGATAATCGTCCGGCATCGTTCCCAGTCAAACCGCAATCGCAAACATCGGAAAACGCCCATGTCCTACGACAACAACAACCCGTTCGCCCGGATCCTGCGCGGCGAACTGCCGTGCGTGAAGGTCGCCGAAGACGACGCAACCCTCGCGATCATGGATCTCATGCCGCAGGCCGACGGTCACGTGCTCGTGATCCCGAAGGAGCCGGCCGCGCAGATTTTCGAGCTGTCCGGCGAGGCGGCCGCGGCCGGCATCCGCATGACGCAGCGCGTCGCGGCGGCCGTGCGCGCGGCGCTCGGGCCGGACGGCGTGTTCATCGGCCAGTTCAACGGCGCGGCGGCGGGCCAGACGGTCCCGCACGTGCATTTCCACGTGATTCCGCGCTGGGAAGGCGTCGAGCTGCGGATGCACGCGCGCGACATCGCCGATTCGGCGACGCTCGAATCGGTCGCCGAGCGGATCCGCGCGCGTTTCGTGTAACGCGTAGACGGCGCGTGGTTCGGGCGGCGCCAGCGGGCGCGTGCCGCGACGCCGTGCGCGCCTGTTTCAGCGGTCACACCACGTAACACGTGTAACCGCTCGCGAAACGTGTCCCGGTGGCCCCGGCGCTAGACTCCGCGCATTGCCGCATCGAGCGACGGGAAGGGCCGGTTGTCTCTTCCGTGCCGGCCGTCGCAGGCTGCGACGGCGTGGTTTTCGCGAGATGCAACGTGCCCTCTTCGCCGGGAATCGAGTCATGTACAAAATCCTCATCACCTTTGCGCTGATCGGCGGCCTGTCCGGCTGCTATGTCGCGCCGCCTTACGGCTACTACGCGCCCGCGCCGGCCTACTACGGCTATGCACCCGCCTATTACGCACCGCCCGTCAGCGTCGGCATCGGCGGCAACTTCCGCATTCGCTGACCGGGCGGCGGGCGCGGGCGCCGCCCGCACGTCGAGCGGCCCCGTCGTTCGACGCTTGGCCGCCGCTTCCCGCACGGACGACTCGCGCGCCGCATGACGGCGCGCGTGCGCATGGCCCGCCCGGGTTCCTATACTTCACAGGAAAGCCCACTCCGGCGAGGCAGCCATGGCCGTTACGCGCAAGGTCGCAATCGTGGCGAGCGTCTCCACGCTCGTCTATCTCGGGCTCGCCGTGCTCGGCATCGGCGGGTTCGCCGCCTTCTTCTCGCATCCGCAACTGACCGTCATTGCCGTCGCGACGCTCGCGCTGGCCGTCGCCGCGTTGTTCACCGAAGGCAACCTGAGCGCCGGCGAACGCGAGAACCGCGACAACCGCTGGGTGCTCGCGGCCTTTGCGGCCAGCGGGTTCCTGCTCGCGTACCTGCCCGCGCTGACCGACCGGCTCGACGTATGGACCTTCGGCGGCGACACGGTGCGCTGGATCGGCGTCGTGCTGTACGTCGCGGGCGGCGTGCTGCGCATCTGGCCCGTGTTCGTGCTCGGCAAGCGCTTCAGCGGGCTCGTCGCGATCCAGCCGGGCCACACGCTGGTGACGGACGGTATCTATCGGAGAATTCGCAACCCGAGCTATCTCGGCCTGCTCGTCAATGCGGCCGGCTGGGCGTGCGCGTTCCGCTCGGGCATCGGGCTGCTGCTCGTCGCGTTGACGATGATCCCGCTGGTCGCCCGCATCCGTTCCGAGGAAGCGTTGCTGCGCGCGCAATTCGGCGCCGAATACGACGCGTACTGCGCACACACGTGGCGGCTGCTGCCGGGCGTGTACTGACCCTCGTTCGCCCTGGATGGCCCGGTCGATCCCGGCCGCCTCGTGGCGCACCCGCGATGTGTTGCCACGTGTGTCCGAACCCGCGCGACGGGCGCTTCCGGCACCGCCTTCGAGTGCGGCCGGCCCACGGCCGGAGCCCGTGCCGGCGGGCTTTGCAGGCGGTTTTCGGCAACCTTTTCCGGTCCTGTTGCGGTAAACAACTTGTTACCAGAATGTCGACGGCAAGGGGACACGACCGGTGCTATTCTTCGCCGCAAGCTCATTGAAATGAATTGGTCCGGGATTCGGCACAATGCCGGCATCGACGTCGATCGATTCGGATCGTCGTAACGAGCAGACCTTTAATAACCAGATTGCGAACAAGGAAGAATACGGGAATGTGGAAGAAAATCGCCCCCACTCTCGTCGTCGCCGTGCTGACCGGCGCGACCGCACTGCCGGCAATGGCCGGTGACATGAACAACGCGCTTGGCGGCGCGCTCGGCGGGGTTGCCGGCGCAGCGGTCGGCGGCGCGGTCGGCGGCAGCACGGGCTCCGTGATCGGCGGCGCGATCGGCGGCGGCGCGGGTGGTGCCGTGACGTCGAACCGTCGCGAACGCACCGGCGCGATCATCGGCGGCGCACTCGGCGGCGGCGCGGGTACCGCGGCCGGCAACGCGATGGGCGGCCGCACGGGCGGCCTGCTGGGCGCAGCCGTCGGCGGCGGCGCCGGCGCGGCGCTCGGCGGCAACCTGTCGCGCAACTCGTACGACCGTGGCGACTATGGCGATCGCGGCCATCGTCACCGCAAGCATCGCCATCACCGCGACTGGGACTGATCCCCGCGGGCGCGGCACGGTGCGCGCTTTGCGCACCGGCGCGCCCGACGCGTCGGCACCCGATCCGACAGCCGGCCCGGCAGCTTCAGCCGGGCGGCCGTCGCCGGCAAGACCGGCGGCTTCTCCCCTTCGGCAGTTCATGCCCAGCCTCGTTCGACGGCTTGGCGCCTTCTCTCCCGCCTGACTTTTCCCGCTTGTAGACGGCATCTCCCGTTGCATCGACATGCAGCCGGGCAGGTTCGTTCGACCCTAATTCGATTTTGCTGGTCGACGCGTTGGCGTCCGGTCATCAGGATTTCCCTCATGCGCCGACGCATCCGCGGCACGCGTTCGCCGGCCGTCGCGCACCGCGGCGGGTAGTGGGAAATCGAATGGATGGCATCGCAACATTTAATTGGTCGATCAGGATCGACTTCGCTATCGTCAACGCTGCCCGCGTACGGACTCGAACCGTGCCGTCCCCCGTGCCCCGCCGCATCACCCCGAGTGTCCGCGGCCCGGCCGCCGGACCCGCAAGCATGGGGCGCCCCGCCCGCTGAACCGGGCGGACCCGTCGCGAAGCCTGGCCGACCGAACGAAGGCGCCCGCGCTTTCAAGCCACCCCGGCAACGATGTCCCGCCGCCGCATGCGTGCCCCACGCGCGTGCCGCGCCTGCCGTTGCGACCCGGGGCCGGACCAACCCATTGCCTGGATGCTTTATGTCTAAGACAACGTATTACGCGCCGCATGGCGGCCACCCGCCGCAGACCGATCTGCTGACCGATCGCGCGATGTTCACCGAGGCGTACGCGGTCATTCCGAAGGGAGTGATGCGCGACATCGTCACGAGCTGGCTGCCGTTCTGGACCAGCACGCGCCTGTGGGTGATCGCGCGTCCGCTGTCGGGTTTCGCCGAAACCTTCTCGCAGTACATCGTCGAAGTGAACCCGGGCGGCGGCAGCGACAAGCCCGAGCAGGACAAGAACGCCGAAGCCGTGCTGTTCGTCGTCGAGGGCGAGGCCGAGCTGACGCTGCAGGGCAAGCAGCACACGCTGAAGCCGGGCGGCTACGCGTTCATTCCGCCGGGCGCCGACTGGACGCTGCACAACGTCAGCGATGCCGCCGTGCGTTTCCACTGGATCCGCAAGCACTACCAGGTCGTCGACGGCATTCCGCTGCCGGAAGCGTTCGTGACCAACGAGCAGGACGTCGAGCCGATCCCGATGCCGGGCACCAACGGCGCATGGGTGACGACGCGCTTCGTCGACATGAGCGACATGCGTCACGACATGCACGTGAACATCGTGACCTTCGAGCCGGGCGGCGTGATTCCGTTCGCCGAGACGCACGTGATGGAGCACGGCCTGTACGTGCTGGAAGGGAAGGCCGTTTATCGGTTGAACCAGGACTGGGTCGAGGTCGAAGCCGGCGATTTCATGTGGCTGCGCGCGTTCTGCCCGCAGGCATGCTATTCGGGGGGGCCTGGGCGGTTCCGTTATCTGCTGTACAAGGATGTGAACCGTCACATGAACCTGACGTTGAATCCGGCGCGCTAAGCGACGAGCAGGTCGGACACGAAAGCCCGCCGGTGCATGCCGGCGGGTTTTTTTTCGTGGGCGGCGCGCTGGTGGTGCGTTGCGCCGCTACCGGCCGAGCGCGGTCGCGGCGAGCGTCGCGACCTCCAGCCGCGTATCGGCCGGCAGGCCGTCTTCCATCAACCACACGGCCGACAGCCCAGCCCAAGCGAGAATCCATTGCAGCAGCCGGCGCCGGTCGAGTTGCGCGGCGTCGGCCACGAGCGTAACGCGCCGCTCGAAACGCACCGGATCGACCGCGATGTCATGCGTGGGATTGCAGAACAGGTTCGCGTAGTCGAACATGCGCTCGCCGCGCAGCCCTTTCGGGTCGATTGCGCGCCAGCCTCGATCGCCGAAATGAAGAATGTTGTCGTGGTGAATGTCACCGTGCAGCACGACTTCGTCGACGGATGGCCCTGCCAGCAACTGACGAGCGGCCGCCGCCGAGCGGCGCAGCGCGTCGTGGTCGGCATCGTTCGACAGCAGCGCGTAAAACCAGTCATGCAGCGGTACGACCGGAGGCACCCGTGGCGCGCGATGCGCGTGCAGCCGCGCGACGACGTCGCAGGCGATGCGCATCGTGTCGTCGTCGTGGCCCGATGCGGACAAGGCTGCCAGCGACGGCGCCGGCTGTGCGCGTTCGAGCAGGATCGCGTCGCCGTCGTGCTGCCACACCTGTGCGGCGCCTTGCCCGTTCCACCAGGTCATCAACGCATTGCCGCGCCGCTCTTCGTCGCAAGTGGCGACCTTCAGCATCGCGGGCCGCGCGTGCCAGACGACCGGCAACAGGCCGCCGCTTGCGGTCAGAATCGGGCCGCCGTCGGGAACGAGGCCCCACAGGTCGAGGTATCGATCGAACATCCGACGATGGTACAAGCGAACCGGTTCGCGTGCGCGGCGCGCTCGGCCGCCGCGACATGTCGCAGATCCGCATGCGCGGTGCGTGCAGGCCTCGAAGCACTTTCCTAAATAAAATTTAGCCAGCCAAACTTTGGCTAAAGAATCTTCCGGTTTCGGGCCATCCCTTCGACAATGCGCGCCTTCCGTGACCGGTCGGCGTCCCTCTTGCGCCGGCCGTCGCGGGCACTGAAGAAGGAGCCCGACATGACCGACCACATCGCCAACCCTCCACCGCCACCCGCGCCGCGGCCGCACCGCCGCCGCGTGTGGCGCACGCTCGCGGGCGCGCTGCTCGGCCTGACGCTCGCATGCGCGGGCATCGGCGCCTGGACGATCGATCGCATCTGGACGCAGTTGCCGTCCGTCGAGCACCTGGCCGTCTATCGTCCCGCGCTGCCGCTGCGGATCTTCTCGCGCGACGGCGACCTGCTCGCCGAATACGGTGTCGAGCGGCGCGAGTTCGTGGCGCTCGAACGCATCCCGCCGCTGATGCGTCACGCGCTGCTCGCGGCCGAGGACGCGAAGTTCTACGAGCACGGCGCGGTCGATGTCGGCGGCCTCGCGCGCGCGACGTTCGCGAACGTCGTGACGGGGCAGCCGGGGCAGGGCGGCAGCACGATCACGATGCAGGTCGCGCGCAACTTCTACCTGACGCGCGACAAGGTGCTGAGCCGCAAGCTCGCCGAGATCCTGATGGCGGCCAAGCTCGAACGCGAATACAGCAAGGACAAGCTGCTCGAGCTGTACATGAACGAGATCTACCTGGGCGAGCGCGCGTACGGCTTCGCGGCCGCCGCGAACGTGTATTTCGGCAAGCCGCTCGATGCGCTGAGTGCGGGCGAAGCGGCCGTGCTCGCGGGGCTGCCGAAGGCGCCGTCCGCGTTCAACCCGGTCGTCAATCCTGCGCGTGCGACCGCGCGGCGCAACTATGTGCTCGGCCGCATGCATGCGCTCGGCCAGCTCGACGACGCGACGTATCGCGCGGCCGTCGACGCGCCGATCGCGCTGGCGACCACGCCGCCGCCCGGGATCGTCGCGGCGCCGTACGTCGCCGAGCGTGCGCGCAGGATGATGGTCGAGCGGTTTCACGACGACGCGTACACGCTCGGCCTCGACGTGACGACGACGATCTCGATGCGCGACCAGCGCGCGGCCGAAGCGGCGCTCCAGCGCACGCTGAACCGGCAGCCGCGCGCGCAGCGCGATGCGCGCAACGGGCTCGAAGGCGCGCTCGTGTCGCTCGATGCGGCCACCGGCGACATGCTTGCGCTGGTCGGCGGCGCGGATTTCAACCGCAACGTGTTCGACCATGCGCTGCAGGCGTATCGCCAGCCGGGCTCGAGCTTCAAGCCGTTCGTCTATTCGGCGGCGCTGGAGAAGGGCTACTTCCCCGGCGTGCTGGTCGATGACACGCAGCGCACGCTCACGCGCGCGGAAACCGGCGCGCAGCCATGGCGGCCGCGCAATTTCGGCAACCGCTACGAAGGCTTCATCCCGGTGCGGCGCGGGCTCGTGCGCTCGAAGAACCTGGTCGCGGTCAGCCTGATGCAGGCCACCGACGCGCGCTACGTGCAGCAGCACGCGGTGCATTTCGGCTTCGACGCGCAGCGCAATCCGGCGTCGCTGCCGCTCGCGCTCGGCGCGGGCGCCGTGACGCCGCTCGAACTCGCGAGCGCGTACAGCGTGTTCGCGAACGGCGGCACGCGGATGGAGCCGCGCCTGATCCTGTCGGTGAAGCAGCGTCACGGCGGCGCGATGTACGAAGCGACCGCGCCGTCGGGCGGGCGCGTCGTGTCGGCGCGCAACGCGTTCGTGATGGACAGCATGCTGCGCGACGTCGTGCGCGCCGGCACCGCGCGCGGCGCGCTCGCGCTGCGCCGCGACGACGCGGCCGGCAAGACGGGCACGTCGAACGGCTCGAAGGACGTGTGGTTCGCCGGTTACTCGTCGGGCATCGTCGCGGTCGCGTGGCTCGGCTACGACACGCCGCGCCCGATGGGGCGCGCGACCGGCGCGACACTGGCGCTGCCGGTCTGGCTCGACTACATGAAGACGGCCGTCGACGGGCGCACGCCGGTCGATGCGACGCCGCCGCAGGATGTCGCGCTCGTCGACGGCGACTTCGTCTACGCCGAATACACGCACGGCGCGTGTACGGCCGACGTGCCGGCCTACATCCGCAGCCGCTTCGCATGCGGCGGGGCGCCGGCAACCGATGCGCCGGATGCGCAGCGCGACGGCGGCAGGCACGACGAGCCGATGCCCGCGGCCGTCGATGCGGCCGAGCGCGAACGCGTGCTCGACCTGTTCCGGACCGACGACTGACGCGCACCATGCATACGCTTTATCTGATTGCGATCGTCGCGGAAGCGATGTCGGGCGCGCTGATGGGCATGCGCCGCGGGATGGACCGCTTCGGGCTCGCGCTCGTCGGCGCGGTGACGGCGCTCGGCGGCGGCACCGTGCGCGACGTGCTGCTCGGCCACTATCCGCTCGGCTGGATCGCGCACCCGGAATACCTGGTGATCACGCTGGCCGCGGCGACCGTCGCATCGTGGGCGGCGCGGCACGTCGCGCGGATGAAGGCGCTGTTCGTCACCGTCGATGCGATCGGCCTCGCCGCGTTCACGATCATCGGCTGCGACGTCGGCGCGTCGACCGGCACCGCGCCGATCATCGTCGTGCTGGCCGGTGCGATCACGGGTGTCTGCGGCGGGATGCTGCGCGACCTGCTGTGCAACGAGATGCCGCTGATCCTGCGCGAGGAGCTCTATGCGAGCGTCGCGTTCGTCACCGGCGGGTTGTATGTCGGGATGCAGCATCTCGGCATCGACGCGGGTGTCGCGACGGCCGCCGCGCTGGCGGCCGGGTTCTCGATGCGGATGCTCGCCGTGCGGCTCGGCTGGAAGATGCGGACGTTCGGCGCGGCGGACCTGGAGCACTGAGTGCGCGCGGCCGCACCTGCCGCGCCAGCATTCAGTCGGGTTGCATCACCTGGAAGACGTTTCCTTCCGGATCGATGCCGTCATACATCCGGTACGGGAAGCCGTCGTAGCGCTTGAGATCGCGCACGGTCACGCCGTCGCCGGCGAGCTGGTCGCGATGCGCGGCGATATCGGTGCCGATGCCGAAGACGAGTTTTACGTTGCACGTGTCTGCATGCGAACGCGCGAGCGTGCCCGCATGGCGGAAAGCGGGGCCGGCCAGATGCAGCGCGAGTTCGACGGCACCCGCGCGGAGTACGACCCACTCGTTGTCGATCTCCTCGATGACCGGTAGCTCGAAATGCCGCTGGTAGAAGGCCTTCAGCAGCGCGACGTCATGGACGTACAGGATGATGCGGGTCAACGGAAGCGGCACGTCGGTCTCCTCGAAGGGGATGTGAGATCGATCTTGATCGAAAGGCGCGGACGATGGCAATGCATCGAGCGATGCCATCGTCCGCGCTACGCGGGCACCATCACCGGCGGCGCGCCGTCGCCGGTGTCCACCATCTTCACCGTGAATCCGTAGCACTGCGCGATATGCGCGGGCGTCATCACGTCGCGCGGCGCGCCGTGCGCGACGATCGAGCCGTCGGCGAGCATCGCGATCGTATCCGCGTGCCGCGCGGCGAGGTTCGGATCGTGGACGATCGCCAGCACGCCGAGCCGCCATTCGCGCGCGACCGAGCGCACGGTGTCGAGCAGGCGATGCTGGTGCGCGAGATCGAGCGCGGCGGTCGGCTCGTCGAGCAGCAGGTAGCGCGGGCCGGGCTGCGCGTCGTCGTCCGGCCACAACTGCGCGAGCACACGCGCGAACTGCACGCGTGCGAGTTCGCCGCCCGACAGCGTCGTCACGTCGCGGCCGACGAGCGCGTCGGCGCCCGCGCGTTCGAGCGCCTGCCACGCGATGTCGCGATCGCGATGCGCGATCACGTGCCGCGCGCCGCCGTGCCGCGCATGCGGATAGCGGCCGAGCAGCACGATTTCGTCGACGCTGAACGGAAACGCCGGTTGCGCGGCCTGCGGCAGCACGGCGCGCAGGCACGCGAGCCGCGCCGCGTCGATGTGCGCGAGCGGCTCGCCGTTCAGCGTGATATCGCCGGTCACGCGCACGCCGTTCGGCGCGACGCTGCCGGTCAGTTCACCCGCCAGGGTCTTCAGCAGCGTGCTCTTGCCCGCGCCGTTGCGACCGAGCAGCGCGGTCACGCGGCCGGGTTCGATCGACAGTGACAGGTCGTGCAGAACGGCGCGGTGCCGGCGGGCGACGTCGAGATGATGGGCAGTCAGCATGATGGGTGCATGAAGGATCAGCCGCCGAGCGCGCCGCGGTTTTTCCACAGCAGCGCGAGAAAGAACGGTGCGCCGAGCAGTGCGGTGAGCACGCCGAGCGGAATCTCGGCGGGTGCGGCGACGGTGCGCGCGGCGAGATCGGCGGCGAGTGTCAGCAGCGCGCCGAGCAATGCGGCGCCGGGCAGCACGACGCGCTGGTCGGGGCCGCACGCGAGGCGCACGCAGTGCGGCGCGACGAGGCCGATGAAACCGATGATGCCCGCGCACGACACCAGCGCGCCGACCGCGAGCGCGACCGCGACGAGCACGCGCCGCTTGAGCCGCTGCACGGGCACGCCGAGGTGCAGTGCCTCGGCTTCGCCGAGCTGCAATGCGTTGAGCGCGTCACGGTCGCGCGCGAGCAGCACGCAGCCGATCGCGACGCACGGCGCGACGGCCGCCAGCGCGGACCATTGCGCGCCGCCGAGGCTGCCGAGGCTCCAGAACGTCAGCGAACGCAACTGCGCGTCGTCGGCGACGAACGTGAGCAGCCCGATGGCCGCGCCGACCAGCGCATTGATCGCGATGCCGGCGAGCAGCAGCAGCGGCAGCGCGAGCCGGCCGTGCGACGCGGCGAGCCGGTAGACGAGCGCGGCGACCGCGAGCGCGCCCGCGAACGCGGCGACGGGCAGCGCGGCCGCGCTCGCGTGCGTGGCAAAGAGCGCGGGGCCGAGCACGATCATCGTCGTCGCGCCGAGTGCGGCACCGCTCGACACGCCGACGAGCCCCGGATCGGCGAGCGGGTTGCGGAACAGCGCCTGCATCGCGGCGCCGGCCGCGCCGAAGCCGCCGCCGACCAGCAGTGCGAGCGCGACGCGCGGCGCGCGGATGTCGAACAGCACCGCGCGCGCCTGCTGCGCGGCGGCATCGCCGGTCAGCGCGGCCCACGCTTCCGCAAGCGGAATGCGGTATGCGCCGACGCACAGCGCGACGACCGACATCGTGCACACGAGCACCGCGAGCGCGGCCAGTGCGAACGGCGCAACGCGGTGTGACGTGCCGATGCGCGCGGCGCCGGGGCGCGAGGCGGGCGACGGGGTGGAGAAGGACGAAGCGTGAGCGGGCATCGTGGCGCTCCGGAATCAGGCGAGCGCATCCGACAGGCGCCGGTGCAGGGTCGTGACGGCGAGCGGCAGGCGCGGACCGAAGCCGAGCAGGAACAGCGCATCGAGCGACACGACGCGCCGTGCGCGGCCGGCCGGCGTCGCGCCGAAGCCGGGCGCGGCGAGCAGCGCGGCGCGGCCGCCGACCGCCGCGAGCCCTTCGTCGGAGATCAGCACGATGTCGGGGGCGGCGGCGGCCAGCGCCTCGGTCGTCAGCGGCTTGTAGTGATCGAAACCCTGCATCGCGTTGCGCGCGCCCGCGTAGCGGAGCATCGCGTCGGCGGCCGTGCGCTGGCCGGCGACGAGCGCCTGGTTGCCGGTATGGTTCAGCACGAACAGCACGCGCGGCGGCTGCGCGCCGCCGGGCACGCGCACGGCGACCGCGTCGCGCGCGGCCTGCCAGTCGCGATCGAAGCGTTGCAGCAGCGCGGTGCCCGCGTCGCGCACGTCGAGCGCCTGCGCGACGCCGGTGATCTTCGCGCGCACGGAATCGACGTCGTGCCGCTCGTCGAACGTCGTGACCGCGACGCCCGCGCTTCTCACCTGCGCGATCGCGGCGGGCGGGCCGGCTTCCGCCGACGCGAGCACGAGATCGGGCCGTAGCGACAGCAGCCCCTCGGCCGACAGCGCGCGCTGGTAGCCGACCTTCGGCAGGCGCTTCGCGGCGTCCGGGTACGTGCAGGTCGTGTCGGTGCCGACGAGCCGGTAACCGCGCGCGTCGGCGCCGCCGAGCGCGAACGCGGTTTCCGCGAGCGCGCCGCCGATCACGACAACGCGCTTCGGCCCGGCCTGCGCAAGCGCGCGCACCGGCAGAGCGCCCGCGAGCGCACCGGCCACCGCGCTCGCGAGCACGACGCGGCGTCGCGGCTGGAACGATCGCGCGCTCACCGCGCGTCTCCGCGCGCCGCCGACGGCAGCGTCGCGACGAGCGCGCGCCAGTCGTCGCGTTCGACCTTGCCGGGCTTGCGTTCGCCGAACAGCAGCGCGACATGGTCGCCCTGCCGGTCGAACAGCTCCAGCGACGTGACGATGCCGTCGCTCGTCGGCTTCTTCACGACCCACGCGGCGGCGATCAGGTCCTCGCGCACGTGCAGGTTGAAGCCCGGGTCGAGCACGTTGATCCATGCGCCGACCTCGCGCACGTTCGCGACGGGGCCCGTGTGGATCTGGATCATCCCTGCATTGCCGACGAACACCATGATCGGCTGGCCGCTGCTCGCGGCCCGTTCGAGCACGTGACGCAGCGCGCGCGTCGCCTCGACCGGATACGCGTACCGCGGCTCGGCGAGGCGCAGCGCCTGCATGCGGCTCACGCCGAAGCGCTGCGTGATGCCGAAGAACTGGTGCGTGTCGGTCATCGCGTCCCATGCGGCGCGAAAGCCTGCGACGTCGATCCCGGTATCGGCCCGCTCGGGCGTTTTCGGTGCGGCGGGCACGACGTCGAGCCCCGGCTCCTGCGACGCCGCGCGCCAGCGTTCGACGAACGCGTCGTACGCCGCGTGATCGCTGTGCGCGCGCAGGTAGACCTTGTGGATCGCGTGACCCTGCGCGTCGAAGAACTGCAAACTCTTCAGCGGACCGTGCGCGGTCTCGTCGTGCACCGCGAACGCGGACGCCCAGTGACGGTAGAAGATGCGCAGGTCGATGTCGCCGAGCGCGAGGCCGACCGGGCCGTCGTGGCTCATCTGCGCATATTCGCCGTCCTTCTCGTGGACGGCCGTGTCGTTGCGCGTGAGCGCCATCACGCGGCCGAGGCGCGGCATTTCCTCGAACATCGCCGGAAAGCGCGCGTCGAGCCGCACCACGTGCTCGCCGACGAACGCGGCGAGCGCCTCGCCTTCGCTGACGCCGAGCGCCTGCGCGACGTCGCGGTTGCGCAGCTGGCGCTCGGCCTTGAGCTTGACGAATGCGTCGCGCAACGCGGCGGACGCGCGGGCCGGTGTGGCCGGCTGGCCGGGAAGGGCGGAATGCATCATGTCGGACTCCTTCAAGTAACGGTTGGGCAGGAACGCGCGATCGCGCGCATCAGAAATCCACTTTCATGCTGACGGCGACGGTGCGTCCGGACGACGTATACGCGTCGAGCACCTGCGAATCGGCGGCGATGCCGCGCACGTCCGACCAGTTCCAGTATTTGCGGTCGAACAGGTTGCGGATGCCGATCGTCGCGCTCACATGCTTGTTGAAGCGGTAGCCGCCGCGCAGGTCGACGACGAACGACGACGGCGGCGCGAAGCACGCCTTGTTCGAGCAGTCGGACTTGTCGATGTCCTTGTCGCGTTTCGCGGCCTGGAACAGCAGGTCGGTCTGCACGAACCAGCGTTCGCCGGGTTCGTAGCGCACGCCGAACACCGCCGAGAACGGATTGACCGTGTTCAGCGGCTGGCTCGCCGCGCCGTCGTTCCGTGTCGAGCCCCTGGTGAACGCCATCGCGGTCTTCAGCGTGATGCCGTTCGGCATGATCCATTCGGCGCGACCTTCGAGGCCGTGGATGCGCGCGTCGGCGAAGTTCACGTACTGGAACACGAACGGGTCGGTTGGCCGGCCGCCGCCCGCGATCGTCGTGCGCGCGATGAAGTTGCGGTAGCGGCCCGTGAACGCGGCCGCGCTGTAGCGCAAGACGCCGTAGCCGGTGCCGGCCTTGCCGCGCAGGCCGGCTTCGAACGTGTCGCTGGTTTCGGGCTTCAGGTTCGGATTGCCGATCGACGTGTAGCCGTACACCGGGTTCGAGAAGCTGCTGTTCACCTGGTCGGGCGTCGGCGCGCGGAAGCCGTGCGCGTACTGTGCATACGGAATCAGCGCGGGCGTGATCTCGTAGAGCACCGCGACGCGCGGCGACACTTCGTTCGCGCTCGTCGACACCGCGGTGCCGGTGAACAGCGGATCGTTGCGCGTCGGGCTCAACCGGTACGTGTCGAAGCGCAGCCCCGGCGTGACGAGCAGGCGGCCATAGCCGACCTGGTCCTGCACGAACGCGCCGAACAGCGTGTAGTCGGTATCGGGAAACGCCTTGTTCGGGAACGCCTCGCCGACGCCCGGCACTGTGCCGTCGCGCAGGTTCGTCACGCGCGACACGCTGCCGTCGACGCCATACAGCAGCTTGTGCGCGAGCGGGCCCGTCGAGAAGCCGCTTTCGGCGAACGCGGCGCCGCCGAACGTGCGCTCCTTGTACTGGTTGTCGCGCGAGCGCGATTTCAGCGGCGCGCCGCGCGTCTCGAACGCGTATTGATCCTGCTTCGCATCCTGGTAGTAGAACTGAACGTGTGCATTCTGAAACCAGCGCAACGCATCGTCGCGGAAGTCGTAGTCGATGCTGAAGCGGTTGCGCTCGAGCCGGTCGTGCGTCGTGAGCCCGAGCGTGCCGGGCGGGTTGATCGCCGACAGCACGTCGGTGCTCACGCGGCGCTGCACGGTTTCCGCGGTGAATTTGATCGTGTCGCGGGCGGTGGGTGTCAGCACGAGCTTGCCGAGCAGCGATTCCGAATAGACGTCCTGCGGGTTCGACGTCGTGCGCAGCGTGCTCGCGGAATTGTTGCCGCCGCGCGTGTCGACCTCATGGCCGCGCCGGCCGTCGGCGACGATCATCCCCTGCACGCGGTCGTTGCCGGCCGCGGCCGACACCGTCGCGCCGACGCTGCGGTCGGCCGAGTCGTAACCCGGCCGGAGCGAGAAGTAGGTGGGTCTGCCGTAGATCGACAGCAGGTCGCGCGGGTCCTTCGTGATGAAGTTCACCGCGCCGGTCAGCCCGTCGCTGCCGTACAGCGCCGATGCCGGCCCGCGCAGGATCTCGATGCGCTTGAGCATGTCGAGATCCGCGTAGTCGCCGCGGCCGGCTTCGAGCGGCCCGAACGAGAACGCGTTCGGCAGGCGGATGCCGTCTTCCATCAGCAGCACGCGATTGCCTTCGAGGCCGCGGACGTTGATGCTCGAATCGCCGTCGCGGCCGCCGCCGAGCGCGGCGCTGCCGGGGCGGTACGCGGTGCGGCGCACCGTGACGCCCGGCTCGTAGCGCAGCGCGTCCTTGATGTTGGTGGCCTGCTGCTCGTCGAGATCGTCGTCGGTGATGACCGACACGGATGCAGCCGTGCGGCTCGCGGCGGTGGCGGTGCGGGTGGCCGTGACGGTGACGGGGTCGAGCAGCGCCGCATCGCCGCGCGCGGGTGCGGCGGCGGTCAGGACGGCAGGTGGCGGGTTGGCGCCTTGCGGCGACGAATCGGCGTAAGCCGGGGCGGCGGACAGGCCGAACGCGCCGAACAGCGCGGCACAGATCGGCCGCCGCGCCAGCGGATAGCAATGCACAGGTGGTCTCCCATTGACGATGACTAGCCCGAAGGCTGGCTGGGTGACGCGTTCACCTGGCTGGCCCGTTCGCGCGCGGCAGGCGGCGAACGGCGAATTGACAGGGAATTGATGATTCGTTCAGTGTAAATGAGAATTATTATCAATACAAGAACGGAAAGCGGCGTCTGCGGACGTGCGCCGCCGGCGCGGACCGGACGCGCCGCGCAGGGGCAAATTCGGGAGAAGCGGGCCGGCGCGGGTCCGTTATCGGCGTGAGCAGAGGCCCTATGCGAGCGATTCGATGCGAATCAGCAGGTTGCGCGCATGCGCGATGAACGCGTCGTGTGTCGCGCGATCGCCGTGACCTTCGAAGCCGGCCTGTTCGGCGAACGCGAGCTGTTCGGCGTAGAGGTCGACGAGCGCGCTGCGTGCGTCGGGCGGAAGCGCGCGGATCATCGTGACGAGCAGCAGTTCCTGCGCGCGCAGCATGCCGGACAGCGATTGGGGGTTCATGCCGACCTCCTCGAACGACGCGGCGGCGTGCCGCTCATTTCATAGTAGGTGGTCGGCGCGCGCAGCGGAAATCAGCCGGCGGCCGTCGCCGTCCGTGCATCGCGCACGACCTGCGCGACGCGTTCGACGAATTCGGGGTCGACGCTCGACAGCGCTTCGCGCTTGCCGTCGGGCATCTCGACCATCAGCCGGTACGTGATGTCCTGCGTGGTCCAGGCGAGATAGCCGACGACGGCGAGCATCACGCCGACGACCAGCGCGGCGCTCGATCCGCCGATGCCGCCGGCAATGGCGGCGACCACACCGATCAGCGAGATCAGCGACGGCACGAGGCGATTCTTCGGGATCTTGACGACGTCGACGTTGCGGATGTCACGCAGCGGGAAGACCTGCCCGGCAGCCGACAGGCCGTTGCGCGTGACCATCACGCCGCGTTCGTTGAATGCGTTTTCCATCGTATGGTGCGTGGACGAAAACGCGCAGCGTAGCAGACTTCGTTGCCGCGTCAAACGAGACCGAGTGCCGCACGATGCGTGCGGGCCGGCCGCGCTGCGGGCAGGGACGGGTAGCGAGGCGTAACCAGGCGTAACAAGGG
The DNA here is from genome assembly GCF_003857985.1 of Burkholderia sp. Bp9090. Classification (NCBI taxonomy): domain Bacteria; kingdom Pseudomonadati; phylum Pseudomonadota; class Betaproteobacteria; order Burkholderiales; family Burkholderiaceae; genus Burkholderia; species Burkholderia sp. Bp9090. The sequence goes on along the minus strand of NZ_QTPV01000005.1, from coordinate 46,473 downwards.
GAAGTCAGAACTGCAGCTGGCCGTCGCCGTACAGGCGGCCCGGCACGTGCGACGCGACGACCTCGGCGATTTCTTCGTCGGTCGATTCGGCCGGCACGATCTGGCGCCGCGCGGGCGCGTCGAGATGCATCGTCCATTCGACGAGCCGGTACGGGCGGCCCCACGGGCGCTGCATCGCCACCGACACGCGGCAGCTCTGGACCGGTAGCGAATGCTGACGCGTCAGAATCGCGTGCAGATGGCTGAAAACGGTATCTTCGATCATCTTGGCCTCCGATCCTGTCTTGCGGGCAGTTGATGGCGGTGCCGTAGTGGGTCTCAAAAAAAAGAAGCCGCCGATGCTCAGGCGGCCAACAGGGGGGGTGAGAGCATCCTCTCAGCCCAGAATTAAGCGAAACTTAAAAGCCCATAAAAAAGCGCCCCGCATGGAGCGGGGCGCTTCGTGCCGTCGTCATCCGCGCGATGAGCGGACGAGTTAAGCGGATGCTTTAGAACTTGTGACGGATACCGACGCGAGCGGCGATCTGGTTCGTCGCACCGTTGCCCGACGTGCTGAAGTAGCTCGTGCTCGAGCCGATCTGCGCTTGCACGTTGTTGCCCGACGCCTTCTGGCCGATGACCAGCGCGTACACGTCCGTACGCTTGCTGAGTGCGTAGTCGAGGCCGAGGTTGCCCTGGTTCCAGTGTGCCGAGTTGCCGCTTTGCGTGGCGTTCGTGTACGTGTAGCCGACGGCTGCCGACAGGGCCGGCGTGATCGCGTACTTCACGCCCGCTTCATACGCGTTGTAGAACGTGCCCGATGCGCCAGCCGCGATCGGGGTGAACTGCGTGCGCGTCCAGAGCAGCCATGCCGTTGCCGGCCCGAAGAGGTAGCGGCCACCGACGCCGTACGTGCGCAGGTCGCGGATGTTCGTCAGCGCGATGTTCGCGATCGACGTCGAGAATGCCGGCGTCGACTGGCTCGGGAAGCGGATGTCCGTGTAGGCGGCGCCGAGCGCGAACGGGCCGTTCGCGTAGTTCAGGCCGAAGCTGTATGCGCGCGACGAACCGGCCGTCGTCGTGGTGCCCGTCGTGGTCGACGGTGCGCCTGCGAAGTCGGTCGAGTTCGAGAAGCCGTACAACGCGCCGAACGTGAAGCCGGCGTAGTTCGCGCTCTGGAACTTCACCGAGTTGTTGATGCGGCTCGACGTGAGCTGGTCGACGTCGTTCACGTGGTACGCGTAGTTACCCGCGACCGTGTTGCCGCCCGTCGAGTAGTTCGAGCCGAGGATGTCGGTCGAGAACGAGTACTGACGGCCGAACGTGACCGTGCCGTATTGCGCCTGGCTCAGGCCGACGTATGCTTGACGGCCGAAGATCGCGCCGCCCTGGCCGATCGTGCCGTTGCCGCTGTTGAAGCCGTTTTCGAGCACGAAGATCGCCTTCAGGCCGCCACCGAGGTCTTCGGTGCCGCGCAGGCCCCAACGGCTGCCCTGGGCCACGCCGTCGTCGTACTTGAACAGCTTGCCGCTGCCGCCGTTCGCGGTCTTGCTGTGGTTCACGTAGCTGATACCGGCATCGATGACACCGTACAGGGTCACGCTGCTTTGTGCGTGCGCCGTGCCAGCCGTTGCTGCGAGGATGGCGATGGTCAACAGTTTCTTGTTCAAAGGATTCTCCGAGCGAGTAAATGGCGTGTCCAGTTGCGGTTCCGGCGCTCTCTATGGGCGCTTTCACGGACCGGTCGCAACTTTATCGGCGGGCCACGTAATGAATGTGACAGCCTTTGTCATATGACAAATCTGTGGTGCCGATGCGACATTGGATTCTGCCCGGTTGTACAGCAGGGAGTTATACCGATTCCGCCTGAGATTCGATCGGAGTGAGGAATATGCACATGAAATAAGCTTGGTTGGTGCCGGTCCGGCCCCGTGCCACGATGCGCGCTTCAACAACGACACGGGACAAGAGGACACCATGCGACGTTCGATCCTGACCGGCCTCGGCGCGCTTGCCGCGGCGCTGGCCTTTGCCGCGCCCGGCGCGCACGCCGATTCCCAGACGCTGAAGATCGGCACGATGAGCGGCCCCGACGCGCAGATCTGGACCGAGGTGACGAAAGTCGCCGCACGCGAAGGGCTCGCGATCAAGGTCATCGAATTCAACGACTACGTGCAGCCGAACGCGGCGCTCGATGCGGGCGACCTCGATGCGAACGGCTTCCAGCACCAGCCGTTTCTCGACAGCCAGATCAAGCAGCGCGGCTACAAGATCGTCAACGTCGGGCTGACCTACACGGCGCCGATGGGCTTCTATTCGAAGAAGCTCAAGTCGCTGAAGGACTTGCCGGCCGGCGCGAAGGTCGGGATCCAGAACGATCCGTCCAACGGCAACCGCGCGCTGCTGCTGCTGCAGAAGTACGGCGTGATCAAGCTGAAGCCGGGCGTCGGCAGCAACGGCGTGAACGCGACACCGCTCGACATCGCCGAGAACCCGAAGAAGATCAAGATCGTCGAACTCGACTCCGCGCAGTTACCGCGCGCGCTGCCCGATGTCGACGCCGCATCGATCAACACCGACTACGCGGTGAAGGCCGGGCTCACGCCGGTGAAGGATGCGATCGCGATCGAGGACCTGCGCGGGCCGTACGCGAACCTGATCGCGGTGCGCGCGCAGGACAAGGACAAGCCGTGGGTGAAGAAGCTCGTCGCGGCCTATGAATCGGACGACGTGCGCAAGTTCATCGACCAGAAGTTTGGCGGCGCGATCGTGCCGGCGTTCTGAACGCTGCGCCCGGCTGCCCCCCGGCCACGTCGCCGGGCATGCCGTCAGGCCAAAAAGCAAATCGCCCGCGCAAGCGGGCGATTTCGTTGGTGCGCGTCGCGATGCGGCGCGCGGGCCGGCCGTTCAGGCGGCGCGGACCGGAGGCGACTCAGGCCGACAGCAGCGACCCGGTGCGGATCGGGTTCGCGCCGGCAATCCGCGCGACTTCCATCCCGGCGGTCGCGAAGCGCACGATCTGGCGCGCGTACAGCACGCCCGATACGCTGCTCTTCAGCGTGATCACGCGATCGGTCAGCGGATCGACGATGTCGGCCACATCCTGGCCGGCCTCGATCCATGCGCCGACCGGCGTGCGGAACACGATCACGCCGGACACCGGCGCGACGAGCGGATCGGTGCCCGCGAGCGGCGTGGCCGGATGCGCGAGCGGCGGCAGCGGCGCGGGCGTGCCGTCGATGACGCCGCGCTCGGTCAGGTATTCGACGATCGCTTGCGCGTCCTTCTCCGCGAATTCGTACGACACGTCGCGCTCGCTGCGCAATTCGACCGTGACGGAAATCGCACCGTTCGGGATCGGGAAGCGATCGCCGAACCGGTTGCGCAGATCCGACCAGCAGAAACTGTGGATCTCGTCGAACGGGTTGCCGACCGAATTCAGCGCGAGCAGCGACGCCTGCGCGTCCAGGTAGCGCGACAGCGGCTCGACGTCTTCCCACAGATCGGGGTTCGTATACAGGTGCATCACCGCGTCGCTGTCGCAATGCAGGTCGAGCACGATGTCGGCGTCGAACGACAGCTTCTGTAGCGCGAGGCGCTGCGATTCGAGCTCGGTGCGCGGCTTCTGTTCGTCGAGCGCCTCGCGCATCGCGGCGCGTACGGCGGCGAGGTTGCGCTGCGCGTCGTTCGTCAGGCGGCCTTCGATGCGCGGCAGCACGAGCGCCGCGAGATCGTAGAAATTGCGGTTGAAGTTCTGCATCGAGCCGAGCTCGAAGCGGCCGAGGTGATCGCCGAACACGTGTTGCGACAGGCCGATCGGGTTCGGCACGGGGACGATGACCACTTCGCCGCGCAGCTTGCCGGCCGTCTCGAGCGCGGCGATCTTGCGGCGCAGCAGCGCGGCGACCAGCATGCCGGGCAGTTCGTCCGCGTGCAGCGACGACTGGATGTAGACCTTCCTGCCGCCGCGCGGGCCGTAGTGGAAGCTCGTGATCTGGCGTTCGGTGCCGACGGCGGGGGAAATCAGCGGATGGGTCTGCGTTTGCATGATGAGGGGAGGGCGGCGCAGCCGCGAGTGATCCGGTATGCGTGGAAGATCGATTGTACGTTGCCTTCCGCGAACCTATCAAACCGCGCGCCGGCCATGTCGATTTCCTTTACGAATCATCGGGTTGGCGCGTAAAAAATAACGGCGCCGCAGCCCTTCGTCCTCGCGTGTCGCGCGGCCTTTCACCGCGCGCGAGCAAAAAAAACGGGCTCCTTGCGGAGCCCGTCTGCGCGGTCGCGAAGCGCGCGTTGCGCGGTGTTACTTGCCGTACACGTCGAAATCGAAGTACTTCTTCGCGATCTTGTCGTACGTGCCGTCCTTGCGCATGCCGGCGATCGCGCCGTCGATCTTCGCCTTCAGGTCGGTGTCTTCCTTGCGCAGGCCGATGCCGGCACCGTTGCCGAGCGTCTTCGGATCGTCGATGTCCTTGCCGGCGAAATCGAAGTTCGCGCCGCGCGGCGTCTTCAGGAAGCCGATTTCAGCCTGCACCGCGTCCTGCAGCGCGCCGTCCAGACGGCCCGAGATCAGGTCGGCGTAGACCTGGTCCTGGTTCTGGTAAGGCACGACGTTCACGCCCTTCGAGGCCCAGTACGTCTTCGCGTAGGTTTCCTGGATCGTGCCCTGCTCGACGCCGACCGACTTGCCCTTCAGCGATTCGGCCGTCGGCATCAGGCCGGCGCCCTTCTTCGCGACGAGGCGCGTCGGCGTGTTGAACAGCTTCGACGAGAACGCGATCTGTTCCTCGCGTGCCGGCGTCATCGACATCGACGACAGGACGCCGTCGAACTTGCGAGCCTTCAGTGCGGGGATCATCCCGTCGAAGTCATTCTCGATCCACACGCACTTCGCGTTGATGCGGCGGCAGATTTCGTTGCCGAGATCGACGTCGAAGCCGACCACCTTGCCGTCAGCCCCTTTCGATTCGAAAGGCGGGTAGCTTGCGTCGACGCCGAAGCGTACGGTCGTCCAGTCCTTCGCGTATGCAGTGCCGGCCGATACGGCGAGCAGGGCCACGGTCACAGCCGCAAGAATCTTTTTCACTCGGTGACTCCTCGTTTTGTTCGATGGGTGCGCGGTTGTGCCGCGCCGTAAGCCTTCGGCCCGGCGCGGCTTCGCGTCGGACTGTCCGTTTCGCTGCCCGATGCGGGCGCGCGACGTGCGCAAGATTATCAAGACAAAATACCGGCAGGGCGCCTAGGACAAGCCCCGATACCGGACCCGACGGCTGCGCATGCGGCGCGCGACCGTTTCAGAGGAAGGAACGATTCAACCTAGCGTTTCGTTGACCGCGCGCTGCAGGCAGGTGACGAATTGCGATACCGCCGGCGTCGGTAGCAGGTCGCGGCGCGCGATGATCGACAGGTCGAAGCGCGGCATGCTTTCGTCGAGATCGGCCGTGCGGATCCCGAGCGGCGCCACCATCGCGGCCAGCGGGCGCGTGAAGCAGCCGATCACGTCGGAGCGGGCGACGAGCCCGAGCGTCACCGCGAACGACATCGGCGAGCGCAGCAGGCGCTTCGGCAGCGGCAGCCCGCGCGCCTCGAACATCCCGACCATCACGCTGTGCGGAAACTGCTCGGCGCCGACCGTGACGATCCATTCCGCGTCGAGCAATTCCTCTAATCGGCGCGCGTGCGCGAGCGGGTGGCCTTCGCGCATCACGACGGTGAACTCGGTCGACAGCAGCGGGACCTGCGTGAAATCGCGGTCGAGCGCGGGCACATGGTGCATCGCAGCGATGTCGAGCGTGCCGTTGCGCAGCTGCGCGAGCGCGTCGGGCACCGTCACTTCCTCCAGATGCAGGTTCACGTTCGGCATCGACCGGCGGAAGGCGGTGACCGCGTGCGGCAGCGCGGTCAGCGCGATCGACGGCATCGTGCCGACCGCGACGCGCCCCGACATTTCCCCTTTCACCTGCTCGACGGCCTCGACGGTGCGGCGCATGTCGCCGAGCAGCTGCTCGGCGCGCGGCAGCAGCGCGTGGCCGCACGCGGTCAGCTCGACGCCGCGCACGCTGCGCACGAGCAGTTCCGCGTTCAGCGCCGTTTCGAGTTCGCGGATCGTGTGCGTGATCGCGGGCTGGGTGACGCCGAGCTCGCGCGCGGCGGCGCGCAGGCTCTTGTGATGCGCGGCGGAGACGAAGGCCTGGAGCTGCGCGATGTTCAGGTGGTTGCGGATGCGGGTCATCGATCGGTTCGGATCTGGCGGCGGGCCGGGGCGCCGGCGCGAAGATCGATAGGGTAGCGCGAGGTGACGGCGGGCGCGGGGCGGAACAAAAATCGCACGGCGGTGCGCGGCACAGTTTCGCCGTGTCCGGCGGCAAACCGATCAGGATTGCAGATGATGTTGCGTGCGTGTTCGAGATGCCGTCGATGTATGCCGCGATACGACATCATCGCGTTTCCGTTCGACGGCGTCCCGGCGTGTCAGGCGAGCGCCAGTTCGACGGCCGCGAGCGTGCGGCGGCGGATCCAGCCGCTCCCGAGCCGGATCGCGAGCCAGTACGGCAGGAACAGCAGGCGCGTGCGCGCGCTCGGACAGTGCACGAAGGTTTCGGTGCGCAGCAGCCGCGCGCCTGACGACAGCCCGACGACCTCGAAGCGCAACACCAGCTTCGCGTCATCCGGATCGTCGTGCCGCACGAACGCCGCGGCGTCGTCGATCGTGCGCACGTCGGGCGTCGGACGCCAGAAGCGTCCGACGAGCCCGAGCGACAGCGACGTGTCGTCGCGATGCAGCAGCGTGAACGAATCGAAGCCGAAGCGCTCGCGGGCGGCGCCGGCCGGACGCTGGCCCAGCGCGCGGGCGATGGCCGCCGGCGCTTCGCGCACGGCAAGCAGCGCGTCGATGACGGGATCGGCGCGCATGTCGAGCGTGGCCACCGCATCGATGATGCGCGACGGCGGCGCGTCGATCGGCCGCGATTCATGAACTTCGACGAAACCGAACGACGGGATGAACGGTGGCTTGCGCGCCGTGGTCCGCGTGTCTGATTCGGAGACGATGCCGAACGGATTCATGAGCGTTCCGGAGGATAAAACGCGATCGTAGCACCGCGTGCGGATTCGCGATGCGCGGCACGCTGCCGCGGTTTCCCGTGTCGGTCGAACGGCCCGGTGGCACCCCCGCCGCACCGACGAAAAAAAGCCCGGCAACGTACGTTCCCGAGCCTGGAGACCATCAACGACGATGGTGGAGGAGACGATGCCGTCCCGATGCGCCGCCCTTCGGCAGGCGACGTCGCGCATGATCCGCGGTCAGATCGCCCAGCCGCCGAGATAGAACGTGACGAGCACGGCCGCGATGAGCACGGTGCCGACGTTGAGCTTGCGGAATTCGCCGCTGGCGACGCGGCCGATCACGAGCGTCGAGAAGCCGAGCATGATGCCCGTCACGATGTTCGCGGTCAGCACGATGAACACCGCGCACACGAGGCCCGACATCGCGTCGACCATGTCGTCCATGTGCAGCTTGCTCACGCTGCCGAGCATCAGCAGGCCGACGTACATCAGCGCGGGGGCCGTGGCGTACGACGGCACGAGGCCCGCGAGCGGCGAGAAGAACATCACGACCAGGAACAGCACGCCGACCACCGCGGCCGCGAGCCCCGTCTTCGCACCGGCCGCCACGCCGACGCTCGACTCGATGTAGGCCGCCGCCGGCGCGCCGCCGAGGAAGCCGGAGAAGATCGAGCTGACTGAATCGGCGGTCAGCGCGCGGCCGCCGTTGATGATGCGGCCGTTCTCGTCGAGCTGGCCGGCCTGGCCCGCGACCGCGCGGATCGTGCCGGTCGCGTCGAACACGGCGGTCATCACGAGCGCCAGCACGCTCGGCAGCACGGCCATCGACAATGCGCCCTTGATGTCCATCGCGCCGATCAGCGACGCGTGGCCCGGTGCGCTCAGCGACGGCAGCGCGAAGATGCCGCGGTACTTCACGGCCGGATCGAACGCGAGGCCGATCAGCGAGATCGCGACCACGACGAGCAGGATGCCGCCCGGCACGCGACGCTTCTCGAGCCCGAAGATCGCGGCGAGGCCGACGACCGACATGATGACCGGGAACGCGGTGATCTGGCCGAGCGAGACCGGCAGGCCGGCGCCCGGATTCTTGATCACGAGGCCGACGTCGTTCGACGCGATCAGCAGCAGGAACAGGCCGATGCCGATCCCGGTGCCGTGCGCGACGCCCGCGGGCAGGTTGCGCAGGATCCACGAGCGCACGCCGGTGACCGAGATGCCCGTGAACACGAGACCCATCAGGAACACGGCGCCGAGCGCGACGGCCGGCTGCAGGCCCTTGCCGAGCACGAGCCCGAACGCGGTGAACGCCGTCAGCGAAATCGCGCAGCCGATCGCGATCGGCAGCTTCGCCCACAGGCCCATCAGCAGCGAACCGAACGCGGTGGTGAGGCAGACCGCGACGAATACCGCGCTCGTGTCGAAGCCGGCCTTGCCGAACATGCCGGGCACGACGAACACGGAGTAGACCATCGCGAGGAAAGTGGTCACGCCCGCGACGATTTCGCGACGCTGCGTGCTGCCGCGCGACGAAATGCCGAAGTACCGGTCGATGACTCCCTTGGTGCCGAAGTCCGTTTCTTCCGCGCCGACGCCGACCGTCGGCTGCACCGGGGTATCACTCATGAGCTTGCTCCTTTATCAGCATGCTGAAACGGCCCGTGGCGGACCGTCGTCAGGGTGTCTCGAATCTGGTTGGAATATTCGGCGGCGTCGTGGGGACGCTTCACGCGTGAGTCGTGTCGTCGTACGCGCGTCGAAGGGGGCGCGTGTGCCGCGTCGTGCGACGCGTGGTGCGGTCGATCCTGTCACGTGTGCTTTGCCGTAGCGAAGGTTAGGCGAACGGCCCATCACGTCCCATTGGGGGAAGAGCATGCAGCGCATGTCGCAGCGCTTATATCGGCGTGCAACGGGGCTTCGTCGTCGCGGAACGCGTGTATACGCCTAGTTCGAATCCGTTAAGGCGACTATTTGAATGCAGGGTCGGCGGGCGGGGCGGGAGCGGGTGATGCATCGACTCTTACGAAGGACTTTCGGAGAGGCTGCGCGGGCGCGCGGAAACAGCCGCGCCGGATGTGAAAACGCGGCCGTGCGCAACCCGCATCCGGATGATGCCGGTGCCGCGCGCGGGCCGCGCCCGCGCTCGTCCTGGCCTGCCACTGCATCAGACACGCGCGAGATGCGCGAGGTACGTGCAGAACATGTCGGCCATCGCGGTCGCATATGCGTCGATTTCCGCAGGCGTGCGCGCGGTTTCGGAGAATGCCTTGCCGCCCGTCGTGAGCGTCGTCATGATCAATTCGCACGCGAGCGCATGCGTGGCGTCGGGCACGTCGGGCAGCGCTTCGCGCATGAACGCGCTGAAGATCCGGTTGCACGTGGCCTTCACTTCCTGCGCCTCGGGGGCGTCGCGATAGAGCGGCGCGGTATCGTCGAGCGCGATGCGCATGGGCGCCTCGTCACATTCCGAACGGATGAACGCGTGGACGGCGGTGCGCAGGCGCTCGGGCGGCGTCTGCCGCGGGTCCTGCAGAATCGCGCACAGCATCCCGGACGTCTGCCGCCACTCGTCGTGCTGGAGCCGGAACAGCACGGCCGCCTTGTTCGGGAAGTACTGGTACAGCGAGCCGACGCTCACGCCGGCGCGCTCGGCGACGCGCGCCATCGTGAAGCGCTGCGCGCCTTCGGTCGCCAGAACCTGAATAGCGGCCTGCAGCACGGCGTCGACGAGCTGGGTCGAGCGGGCCTGCCGAGGCAGTCTGCGCGAGGCGATCGGGGTGTTGCGGCGGTCGGTCATGACGGGTCTGCCAATGCGAATAGTAAAACCTGAATAGTTCGTCATATTCTAGTCGGGCGCCCTGACGCACTCAACCTGACACCGGAGATTCGCATGACCACCCTGATTCACGACCCGCTGGCGTCGCTGCTCGCGCGCCTGTTCGACGAAGCCGAGGCATCGTCGCCCGCGTCGAGCCCGGACTTCGCCGACCTGTCGCACGACGAGCACGCGCGGCTGATGCGCAGCAAGACCGGTTACGCCGATTTCTATGCACGCCTGAAGGACTATCCGCTCGCGGTGTCGCGCGAGACGGGCACGCTGCTGTACATGCTCGCGCGCGGCTGCGGTGCGCGCTCGATCGTCGAATTCGGCACGTCGTTCGGCATCTCGACGCTGCACCTCGCGGCCGCGCTGCGCGACAACGGCGGCGGCCGGGTGATCACGAGCGAGTTCGAAGCGTCGAAGGTCGAACGCGCGCGCGCGAACCTGGCGGCGGCCGGGCTGGCCGATCTGGTGGAAATCCGCGTGGGCGATGCGCTGCGCACGCTGGCGGCCGATCTGCCGGAGACCGTCGATCTCGTGTTGCTCGACGGCGCGAAGGCGCTGTATCCGGAGATCCTCGCGCGGGTCGAGCCGCGGCTGCGGCCCGGCGCGTTCGTCGTCGCCGACAACGCGGAATACAGCCCCGACTACCTCGCCTACGTGCGTGCGCCGGAGAACGGCTACCTGTCGGTGCCGTTCGGCGGCGATGTCGAGCTGTCGATGCGGATCGGCTGAGCGGCGAGACGTTGCAAGCAAGCCGCGCGCCGCGGGCGGCCCGATCGGTGCCCGCCGGTCGACCCGGCGGCACCTGCGTGACTTACAGGCGGTAGCCGCCGCTCGCGTCGATGACCTGGCCGGTTGTCCATTGCGACGCCGGGCTCGCAAGAAAGCCGATCACGCCCGCGATGTCTTCGGGCGTGCCGACGCGGCCGAGCGGGCTGGCCGACGTCATCGTCGCGCGGCCGTCGTCGGTGCGCAGCCAGCTCGCGTTCATGTCGGTATCGACCGGGCCGGGCGCGACCGCGTTGACGACGATGCCGCGCGGGCCGAGTTCGACCGCCCAGTGGCGCGTCAGCGTGTCGACGGCGGCCTTCGACGCGGCGTACGCGGAAATCGCGCTGAAGTTGCCGCCGGCTTCGAACACCCGGCTCGACAGCACGCTCGACAGGTTCACGATCCGGCCGCCGCGCGGCATGCGCTTCACGGCCTGCTGCGTCGTGAAGAACACGGCTTTCACGTTCAGCGAGAACTGGCGGTCGAACAGCGCGACCGACGTGTCGTCCAGCGTGCCGCCGTCGGCGACGCCGGCGTTGTTGACGAGCACGTCGAGCGTGGCCGGCAGGTTCTGTTCGGCGACCGCGCGATCGAGGGCATCGAACAGTGTGGCGACGCCGTCCGGCGCGTCGAGGTCGGCCTGGATCGCGACGCCGCGGCCGCCGAGTTCGCGGATGCCGGCGAGCGTCTGTTCCGCCGCCGCGCGATCGGCGCGATAGTGGACCGCGACGATGAAGCCCTGTCGCGCGAGTTCGTACGACGTGGCACGGCCGATACCGCGCGAGCCGCCGGTGACGAGGGCGAGTTTCGATGCTTGCGTGCTCATTATCAGTTCCTGCAAAACCTGTAAAAAGAACGGCGCCGCCGACCGAAGCGGGCAGCGCCGGAATGGGAAACCGTCGTTGCGGGCCGCCGGCAACCGGTCGACGAACGGCCCGCGGGATCAGCGGATCGCGACCGGGTTGATGTTGACCTGCGTGGAGCCGACGTACAGCGGCTGGCCGAGCACGAACAGGAATTCCCACGCGTTGTCGCGCACCAGCGCGCGGCTGTCGATCAGCTCCAGGTTGTAGATGCCGCGCTTCGCGAGCATGTACTGGTTGATCGGGAATTCGTCCTGCGTGTGCGGATTCGGATAGACCTCGGACGCCCACGTGTCGCCGCCGAACGCGACGATGCCCTGGTCGGCGAGCCACTTCGCGGCTTCCATGCCGATGCCCGGTTCGACATCGAGGAACTGTTTGTTGTCCTTGCCGATCAGCTCGAGCCAGCCGGTGTTGAACAGCACGACGTCGCCCTTGCGCAGCGTCAGCCCTTCCTTCTTCAGAACGGCCTGGATGTCGGCGACCGTGAATTCGGTGCCGCCCGGCACGATCGGCTTGCCGTAGTAAGCGGTCATGTCGAGCACGACGCCGCGCGTGACGATCGGCGGCACCTTCTCGACGCCGAGCTTCTTCACGCCGTCGACGGTCACGAAATCCGCCGCCTTGTTGCCGTTGTAGTACACGTTGTCGATGCCGATGTGGCCGATGCCGTTCAGCTGCGTGCCGACCCCGGTCCATGCGTTGACGAGTTCGTCGTTGAACGTGAACTTGTTCGGACCGAGGCTCTTGCCGGCCTGCTGGCCGACCTGCACGTTGTACAGCCGGAAGCTGCGGTGGCGGAATGCCGGCAGGTCCTTGTCCACCGGCACGGCCAGCGGATAGGTCTTGCCGGCCTTCACGAGGCCGACCGCCTGCCTGACGACGTCGGGCGTCAGCAGGTTGGCCGCGCCGATTTCGTCGTTCGCGCCGTACACGGACGGATACCAGTCGGCCGCGTGCACGGCCGGCGCGGCGTGCGCCGCCTGGGCCGCCGTGAACGGCAGGATCGCGGCGAGCGCGAGCCGGGCGAGCGTTGCTTTCATGCAGGATTCCTTCGGATCGTTTACGCCGCGGCTTGCGCGAGCGTCGGATAGTCGGTCAGGCCCTGTGCGCCGCCGCCGAACAGCGTATTGCGGTCGTGCGGCGTGAGCGCGGCGCCGGTGCGCAGGCGCTCGGGCAGGTCGGGGTTCGCGACGAACGGGCGGCCGAAGGCGACGAGGTCGGCCCAGCCGGCGGCGATCGCTTCGCGGGCGCGCTCTGCTGTGTACGCGCCGGCGTAGATCAGCACGCCCGGGTACGCGGCACGCAGCTGCTGCTTGAATTCGACCGGCATCAGAGGCGCATCGTCCCAGTCGGCTTCCGCGATGTGCAGGTAGCCGACGCCGAGTTCGCCGAGCAGCTTCGCGGCGGCGAGGTAGGTCGTTTCCGGATCGTCGTCGACGCAGCCGTTCAGCGTGGTCAACGGCGCGAGGCGGATGCCGACGCGCAATGCGTCGCCGGTGCCTTCGATCAGCGCCTGCGTGACTTCGCGCAGGAAGCGCAGACGGTTTTCGAGCGAGCCGCCGTACGCGTCGGTGCGCGTGTTCGCGTTCGAGTCGATGAACTGGTTCACGAGGTAGCCGTTCGCGCCGTGCAGCTCGACGCCGTCGAAGCCGGCTTCGATCGCGTTGCGCGCGGCGGCGCGGTACTGATCGACGATCTCGCGGATTTCGTCGACGGACAGCGCGCGTGGCTCGGAGGCCTGCACGAAGCCCGGCGTGCTGCCGTCTTCACCGGCGATGAACACGTTCACGCCCTTCGCCTGGAGCGGCGACGACGACACGGGTTGCCGGCCGCCGAGCAGGCTCGTGTGGCTCAGCCGGCCGACGTGCCACAGCTGCGCGAAGATGCGGCCGTGCGCGGCGTGGACGGCGTCCGTCACCTTGCGCCAGCCGGCGACCTGCGACGGCGTGTGGATGCCGGGCGTCCATGCGTAGCCCTTGCCGAGCGGCGCGATGTAGGTGCCTTCGCTGACGATCAGGCCCGCACTCGCGCGCTGCGCGTAATACGCGGCCATCAGTTCGTTGGCTTCGTCGCCGGGCTGGCTCGCGCGCGAGCGCGTCATCGGCGGCATCACGATGCGGTTCGGCAGCGTCAGCGCGCCGAATTGCAGCGGTTGGAACAGCGGGTCCTGGGTCATGATGGATTCCTGTCGGTGCCGCGGCCGGCTGGCCGCGGACGGGTCGATTGAGGGTGCGGCGCGCTTAGTCCCACGTCGGCGCGAGGCCGGCCGGATCGACTTCGCGGCCGTTGCGCTCGAGCGCGGCGATCTGCGCCATGTCTTCGTCGGTCAGGCGCAGCGTCTGCGCGAGCAGGTTGCTCGCGAGGTTCTCGCGCTTGGTCGACGACGGGATCACCGAGTAGCCGAGCTGCAGTGCCCAGGCCAGCGCGACTTGCGCCGGCGTCGCGTCGTGACGCTGCGCGATCGCGCCGATCACCGGGTCGCCGAGCACCTTGCCGTACGCGAGCGTCATGTACGACGTCACGTGGATGCCTTCGGCGTTCAGGAACTCGACCAGCTTGCGGTTCTGCAGGTACGGGCTCAGTTCGATCTGGTTCGTCGCGATCGCATCCTTGCCGACCACCGCGATCGCTTGCTTCGTCAGTTCGATGTTGAAGTTCGAGATGCCGATCTGGCGCGTGAGGCCCTTCGCCTTGGCTTCGGCGAGCGCAGTCATGAATGCCTCGAGCGACACGCCGTTGTCCGGGGCCGGCCAGTGGATCAGCGTCAGGTCGACATAGTCGGTGCGCAGCTTGCGCAGGCTCTCCTCGAGGCTCGCCACCAGCTTTTCCGGTGCGTAGTTGTCGACCCAGATCTTCGTCGTGAGGAACACGTCTTCGCGGCGCACGCCCGACGCGGCGATCGCTTCGCCGACTTCGGCTTCGTTGCCGTAGATCTGCGCGGTGTCGATCGCGCGATAGCCGACTTCGAGGCCGTTACGGACCGAGTCGATCACAACCTGGCCTTGCAGGCGGAACGTACCGAGGCCGAATGCGGGAATGTTGCTCATCTTGTGCTCCTGGGATAGGTGGACCGATTGCGGTATGGAAGTCATTCTGGCGTTTGATACTGATGAGATAAACGCCTTTAGAGGTCAAAAATATTTGATTTAAAGTCAAATATCTGTCGTGGGTCGAGCCGGCTGCCGGCGTGCCTTCGTCAGGCCGTGGCCGTTCGCATTCGCATGGAATGCCGGCAGCACGTCCGACGCGATCTCGGCCATCGTCTCGTCGAGCGGACGGCGGTTGCGGCGGAAATGCAGGCCGATGTGCTGCACGCCCGCGTCGCGCATCGCCGCGAGTTCCTCCGTCAGCGCGATGCGCCCGGCGCGCGCGCCGAAGCGGTGCCGCTGCAGCGGCTCGTGCGGATCGTCCGCGAGGTCGAGGTGGATGAAGCTCACGTACGGCTTGTCGCCGGCCACCGCGCGCCAGTTCGCGACCCGTTTCAGGTGATCGTCCGGCGTGCCCGGATACGCGAGGCAGCCGTCCATGTGTTCGCCGATCCAGGCGGGCGTCTGCTGCGCGAGACCCGCGACGAGCAGCGGCACCGGCGAGCGCGCGGCCGGCAGCACGTCGAGGCCCGGCGGCAGGTGAGCGCGCGCGCCGTCGCGCAGCAGCGCGATCTGGTCGCGGAAATTCGCGCCGCGCGATGCGAAGTCGCGGCCGAACAGCGGATATTCGACCGGCCGGTCGCCGCTCGCGACGCCGAGCAGCAGGCGTGAGCGGCTCAGTTCCTGGATCGTCGCGGCGGATTTCAGCGTCAGCAGCGGTTCGCGCAGCGGCAGCACGACGGCCGCCGTGCCGAGCAGGATGTCGCGCGTGATGCCGGCGAGGTAGCCGAGATACGAGAAGGTCTCGAATACCTGCGCGGCGTCGCCGAACGACGGGTCGTACACCGGCACGTCGCGCACCCAGAGCGCGCGGAAGCCGAGCGTGTCGGCCAGTTGCGCGAGTTCCGCGTGAATTTCCAGGTCGGGCACGCCGGGGCGGCGGCCGTCGTGCTGGCGCTTCGCGTCGCCGGCCGGCGACCAGTCGTTGTCGAGCGGCAGTTCGATGCCGATGCTGAAGCCGCCGGCGGTGAGCTTGTCGAGTGAGGTGGACATGATCGGGCGACTCCGTTCAGATCGCGCGCAGGCTGCCTTCGAGCCGGTAGAAATCGAGCGACGCCGCGGTGAAGAACGAGCGCGACGTGCCGGCGGCGAAATCGTCGATGTGCACCACGGTGGCGCGGTCGGCTTCCTGCCACGAGATCGCGTAGGTCTCTCCGGCGACGTGCTGCCACGTGCAGGCGACTTCGCCCTTCGCGCCGGCGTATGCGCCTTCGGTGATCTCGTAGCGCATGTGGAGGCCGTCTTCGTCATAGGCGTTGAGCGCGGTGAGGCCCTCGTAACGGACTTCGAACGTCTTGCCGGCGAACGGCGGGCGTTGGGTCGATGCGTTCATGCTGAGTAGCTCCTGCAAAAGGTTGACGTTCAATGGGCGAGTTCGACGGGTTCGGCCGTGCGTTCGGGCAGGCCCTGGCCGCGGTCGAGACGGCCGCTCAGCGCGGTCAGCGCGAATGCGCCGAGCGTGACGGCGGCGGCGATCCACGGCGTGTGGCCGAGGCCGACGTTCGCGACGATCAGGCCGCCGAGCGACGAGCCGCCCGCGACGCCGAGGTTGAACGCGGCGATGTTGAAGCCCGATGCGACGTCGGTGGCGTCCGGCGCGAAGTGGCGCGCCTGCTTGACGACGTACACCTGCAGGCCCGGCACGTTGCCGAACGCGACCGCGCCCCACGCGAGCATCGTCAGCACCGCGAGCCACTTCACGTGCACCGTGAAGGTCAGCGCGAGCAGCACGATCGCGAGCAGCAGGAAGATCCGCTTGAGCGCCTTGACCGGGCCGACGCTGTCGGCGAGCTTGCCGCCCCACACGTTGCCGACCGCGACCGACACGCCGTAGCCGACGAGCACGAGGCTGACCTGCGACGGCGTGAAGCCGGCGATCTGTTCGAGCAGCGGTGCCATGTAGGTGAACGCGATCAGCGAGCCGCCGTAGCCGACCGCCGTCATCGCGTAGACGAGCAGCAGGCGCGGCTGGGCGAGCACGCGGAACTGGCGGGCGAGCGGCGCCGGCGGCGTTTGCGGAAGACCGCGCGGCACGAACGCCACCGCGCCGAGGAACGCGACGAGGCCGAACAGCGCGACGATCAGGAACGTCGCGCGCCAGCCGAAGTGCTGGCCGATGAAGGTGCCGAGCGGAATGCCGGCGACGAACGCGACGGTCATCCCGCTGAACATCGTCGCGATCGCGCTGGCGGCCTTGTCCTTCGGCACGAGCGTGGTCGCGATGATCGAGCCGACCGAGAAGAACACGCCGTGCGCGAGGCCGGTGAGCACGCGCGCGACGATCAGCGATTCGTAGCCCGGCGCCTGCCAGGCGACGAGGTTGCCGACGGTGAAGAGCGCCATCAGCGCGGCGAGCAGCGTCTTGCGCGGCACGCGGCCGGTGAGCGCGGTGAGGAGCGGCGCGCCGATCGCGACGCTCAGCGCGTAGAGGCTGACGAGCAGGCCGGCCGACGGCAGGCTGACGCCGAGATCGGCGCCGATCGTCGGGATCAGCCCGACGATCACGAATTCGGTCGTGCCGATGGCAAAGGCGCTGATGGTCAGCGCAAGCAGGGCGAGTGGCATGGCGGGATCCTGGTTCCAGTGAGGATGGAGCGCAGTGTGCCGCCTTTACTTTTGCGGAAAAACTGGTCTATAAACCAAATTGTTTTGATTTCAGATCAAGAATGAAGATCACCCTCGACGAACTCCAGGCCTTTGCCGCCGTGGTCGACACCGGTTCGATCACCGCCGCCGCCCAGCAGCTCGACCTCACCGTGTCGGCCACGAGCCGCACGCTCGCGCGGCTCGAGGAGAAGCTGAAGACCACGCTGCTGCGCCGGACCACGCGCCGGCTCGAACTGACCGAAGAGGGGCGCGCGTTCCTGCAGGACGCGCGCGCGATCATCGAATCGGTCGAGAACGCCGAGGAGCAGATGCTCGCGCGGCGCGAGATGCCGTCGGGGCGGCTGCGCGTCGATGCCGCGACGCCGTTCATGCTGCACGTGATCGTGCCGCTCGTGCGCGGCTACCGCGAACGCTTCCCGAAGGTCGACCTGGAGCTGAACAGCAACGAAGGCATCATCGACCTGCTCGAGCGGCGCACCGACGTCGCGATCCGGATCGGCCGGCTCAAGGATTCGACCCTGCACAGCCGGCGGATCGGCAACAGCCGGCTGCGCATCCTCGCGAGCCCCGCCTATATCGAAGCGCACGGCCAGCCGCGCAAGGTCGAGGATCTCGGCAAGCACACGCTGCTCGGCTTCACCCAGCCCGAATCGCTGAACGTGTGGCCGATCCTCGGCGCGGACGGCGAGCCGAGCCGCATCGAGCCCGCTATCTGGTCGTCGAGCGGCGAGACGCTGCGGCAGCTCGCGCTGGAGGGCGCGGGCGTCGTGTGCCTGTCGGATTTCATGACCGCGCAGGATCGCGAGGCCGGGCGGCTCGTGCAGGTGCTCGCGCGGCAGACGCTCGACGTCGAGCAGCCGATCAACGCGGTGTATTACCGGAATACCGCGATTTCGTCGCGGATCGCGTCGTTCGTCGATTACATGATCGAGGTGCTGGGCGGCGGGAGCGGCGGCAGCGATGCGCCGGCGCGGCGCAAGGCGGCGTGGATGGGGACGGTGTAGCCGGGGGCGGCTGCGTCGTCGCCGCCGGGTGCCGTTCCCGCGCAGGACGGCTCAGGCGATTTTCTCTGGCCGAAGGTTACGGCCGGGAGGCGGGCGGTGTGCGGCGGGCGCCCCTGATGTGACCCGGCATGCCAACGGCGCTCGCGTCGCCGGCATGCCATCGTGTGCTGCGCTTCTTAAGCTTCTTACGCCTCCTCGGACCACGACATGTTGTCGCGCGCCAGCAGCGCCGACGATGCCGCCGGCCCGAACGTGCCTGCGGTGTACAGGCGCGGACGGTCGCCGAGTTGCTTCCAGCCGTTGAGTATCGGCTCGACCCACGACCAGGCGGCCTCGAGTTCGTCGCGGCGCATGAAGTGCGTGAGGCGCCCGCGGATCACGTCGATCAGCAGCCGTTCGTACGCTTCCGCGCGCCGTTCCGGAATCGCCTGCTGCAGGTCGAGGTTCAGGCTCACGGGCACCATCTTCATCCCGCTGCCCGGCTCCTTCGCGAGCATCTGCAGCTGGATCGACTCTTCCGGCTGCAGCTGGATCACGAGGCGGTTGCTGTAGTGGCGCGGGCCGGTCGGGATGATCGAGAACGGCATGTCGGCAAACTCGATCACGATTTCCGACTGGCGGCGCTGCAGCCGCTTGCCGGTGCGCAGGAAGAACGGCACGTTCGCCCAGCGCCAGTTGTTGATGTGCGCACGCAGCGCGACGAAGGTCTCCGCGTGGCTGTCCGCCGGCACGTTCTCCTCGTCGAGATAGCCCTTGACCGGCTGGCCGTCGACCGCGCCGGCCGTGTACTGGCCGCGCACGGTATCGCGCGCGACGTCCGACAGCGCCATCGGCCGCAGCGAGCGCAGCACCTTCAGCTTCTCGTCGCGGACCGCGTCCGGGTCGAGCGACACCGGCGGCTCCATCGCGACGATGCACAGCAGCTGCAGCAGGTGGTTCTGCACCATGTCGCGCAGCGCGCCGGTATGGTCGTAGAAGCCCGCGCGGCTGCCGACGCCGACCGTCTCCGCCACCGTGATCTGCACGCTGCGGATGCTCGGCGCCTGCCACAGCGGCCCGAAGATCGGGTTGCCGAAGCGCAGCACCATCAGGTTCTGCACGGTTTCCTTGCCGAGGTAATGGTCGATCCGGTAGATCTGCGATTCCGCGAAATGCTTGCCGACCGCATCGTTGATCGCCTTCGCCGACGCGAGATCGTGGCCGAGCGGCTTTTCGAGGACGACGCGCGAGCGCGCATCGACGAGGTGCGCGGCCGACAGGTTGTCGCAGATCGTCGTGAACAGCTCGGGCGACGTCGACAGATAGAACACGCGGATCGCCTCGCTGCGCGCCGCTTCGGCGAGGCGCGCGTAGTCTTCCGGCGCGCTCACGTCGATCAGCACGTACTGGAACAGGTCGAGGAAACGGCTCCACGCGTCGGCGTCGAAGGCCTTGTCGTCGATGAACGGGCGCGATTGCTCGTCCATGAACTTGCGGTAGCCGTCGATGCCCCAGTCGCGGCGGCCGACCGCGATGATGCGCGTCTCCGGCGGCAGGTTGCAGTGCAGGTGCGCCATGTACAGCGCGGGCAACAGCTTGCGGGCGGCCAGGTCGCCGCCGCCGCCGAAGATGATCATGTCGACGGGTTGGTCGGCTTCGGTCTGGTTGGGCTTATTCGTCATGAGTGGTTCGCGGTCTGAAGCGGTGTGAGCGTGGAACGAACGGCGAGCGCCGGGCGCCGGTGGGTTGGCGCGCCAGTACGTGAAAACACTAATAGTGCACGCTTTTGATCGATTGCGGATCGGTTCCCGCGTATGTAACAGGGCTTGCATGACCTGCGTTGGCGCGATTATGATTGAGCGCTCACTCATTAAAGGAATCGAACGTGGCCCGACCGCGCAGTCCCGACAAGCACGACGCCATCCTCGCCGCTGCCGCCCGCGCGCTCGCGGAGGACGGCGCGGGCGCGACCACCGCGCGCATCGCGCGGCTCGCCGGCGTGGCGGAAGGCACGGTGTTCACCTATTTCGAGACCAAGGATGCGCTGCTGAACGCGCTGTACCTGAGCCTGAAGGCCGGCCTGCGCGACGCGATGATGACCGGGTTTCCGGAGCACGCGCCGGCCGAACAGGCGATGCGGCATGCGTGGAACGGCTATGTGTCGTGGGGCGTCGCGAACCCGGACGGGCGGCGCGCGCTGCAGCAGCTCGGCGTGAGCGGCCGTATCGACGACACGCATCGCGCGGCCGGTACCGAAGGCTTCGGCGCGATCAGCGCGTTGCTGCGTGCGCAAGTCGCCGCGGCGGGCGGGCTGAAGACCGACGACGCGCACGCGTTCTGCGCGGCGCTGTTCACGTCGATCGCGGAAACGGCGATGGAGTCGATCGCGCGCGACCCGGCGTTGGCCGATGCGTACCGCGAGGCCGGGTTTCGTGCGCTGTGGGCCGTGTTGCACGCGGTGTGAGTGGCGATCGGCGTGACGGAAATCTGAAGACGGGTGATCGGCGGCGCCTTGGGTTCGGGCGTTGCCGCACCGACGGAAGGCGGTTTCAGGCAGGGCGAGGCGCGGCGAAAACGATCGTCTCGTCGCCCATATTAATGAGTGAGTAATCATTCATTTTTCAGTTTCAACTTTGTCGAGGAGTGGAAAAATGTCGAAAGTCTGGCTGGTAACGGGGGCCGCACGCGGCCTGGGGCGCTCGATCGCGGAAGCGGTGCTGGCGGCGGGCGATCGTCTGGTGGCCGGCGCGCGCGATCCCGCGCGGCTCGCGGATCTGGAAGCACGGTACGGCGACCGGCTGCTGCCGATGGAACTCGACGTGACCGACGCGGCGGCGGCGGAGCATGCGGTGGCGGCGGCCCGCGACGCGTTCGGCCGCATCGACGTGCTGGTGAACAACGCGGGCTACGGTCATACGGCACCGTTCGAGCAGATGGGCGCCGACGACTTCCGCGACCAGATCGAAACGAACCTGTTCGGCGTGGTCAACCTGACGCGCGCGGTGCTGCCGACGATGCGCGCGCAGCGCGCGGGCCACATCTTCCAGGTGTCGTCGGTCGGCGGGCGCACGGCGACGGTTGGCCTGTCCGCGTATCAGGCCGCGAAGTGGGCGGTCGGCGGGTTCAGCGACGTGCTGTCGAAGGAAGTCGCGCCGTTCGGCGTGCGCGTCTGCACGCTGGAGCCGGGCGGGATGCGCACCGAATGGGCCTCGGAGGCGAAGCGCGCGGTCGACGGCCTGCTGCCCGACTATCAGCCGTCGGTCGGGAAGATGCTCGAATTGCTCGGCGCGTACGGCGGTCACGAGGTCGGCGATCCCGCGCGGATCGCGGCGCTGATCGTCGAGCTGTCGCGTCGCGACGACGTGCCGATGCGCTTGCTGCTCGGCGGCGATGCGCTGTTCGTGTGCGAGCAGGCGGAAGCGCAGCGCGCAGAGGAGGCGGCGCGGTGGCGCGATACGACGCTGTCGACGATGTTCCCGGACGCGAAGCTGCCGGATGGGCTGCAGGCGTTGAAGCAGGTCGGGTAAGCGCGGGAGCCGGGGCGGCGCGGGTTCGCGCGAGCGTCGCGCCGTGTCGTCGATTGCCGATTGCCGATTGCAGATGCAGATGCAGATGCCGACGCCGACGCCGACGCCGACGCCGACGCCGACGCCAATTGCGCGCGGCGACCCGAGGAAGACCGGGCGCATGCACGCCCCGGTCTTCGACGGCGATCGCCGTTGCCGGCGGTCCTCAGCGCCCCAGCGCGTAGAACTCCGCGTTCGGCCGCATGTTCGTCACGTTCGCGATGCGGTTCGACATCCCGAAGAACGCCGAAATCGCCGCGATGTCCCACGCGTCCTCTTCGGTGAAGCCATGCGACTTCAGCGTGTCGAAGTCCGCTTCGCCCACCTGGTGTGCAGTCTGCGAAACCTTCATCGCGAAGTCGAGCATCGCCTTCTGTCGAGCGGTGATGTCGGCCTTGCGGTAGTTGGTCGCGACCTGGTCGGCGATCAGCGGATCCTTCGCGCGGATGCGCAGGATCGCGCCGTGCGCGATCACGCAGTACTGGCACTGGTTCACGCTGCTGGTGGCCACGACGATCATTTCGCGTTCGGCCTTGGTGAGGTTGCCCGGCTTGTCCATCAGCGCGTCGTGATACGCGATGAACGCGCGAAACTCGTCCGGGCGATGCGCGAGCGTGAGGAACACGTTCGGGATGAAGCCCGACTTTTCCTGGACGGCCGCGATGCGTTCGCGAATGTCGTCGGGCAGGTCTTCGAGCGCGGGCACCGGAAAGCGGCTGACGGGCGCGTGGTCTGCAGCGGTCATGAGGTCTCCTGGATAAAGCGGCACGGGCGAACGCGATGCGCGCGCCACCGGCCGGGTATGAAACGATGCGTC
Source organism: Burkholderia sp. Bp9090 (assembly GCF_003857985.1). Classification (NCBI taxonomy): domain Bacteria; kingdom Pseudomonadati; phylum Pseudomonadota; class Betaproteobacteria; order Burkholderiales; family Burkholderiaceae; genus Burkholderia; species Burkholderia sp. Bp9090. Next base: position 23,846 of record NZ_QTPV01000005.1, on the reverse strand, counting down.
GCCGTCGCCGTCGCCGTCGCCGTCGCCGTCGCCGTCGCCGTCGCCGTCGCCGTCGCCGGCGTCATGCGTTGACGTCCACGACGATGCGGCCGCGCACCTTGCCGCCGATCAGGTCCTCGGCGAGCGGGATGACATTTGCGAGGCCGACCTGATGGCTGATGGTGCCCAGTTTCTCGACGTCGAGATCGGACGCGAGCCTGCGCCATGCTTCCAGACGCTCGGCGCGCGGGCACATCACGCTGTCGATGCCGACGAGCGTCACGCCGCGCAGGATGAACGGCGCGACGGTCGCGGGGAAGTCCATGCCGGCGGCCAGGCCGCAGGCCGTCACCACGCCACGGTAGCGCGTGGTCGCGCACACGTTGGCGAGCACATGGCTGCCGGCGACGTCGACCGCGCCGGCCCAGCGCTCCTTGCCGAGCGGCTTGCCGGGTGCGCCGAACTGCGAACGGTCGAGGATCTCAACCGCGCCGAGCTGGCGCAGATAGTCGGCATCGGCCGGGCGGCCGGTCACGGCGACGACGCGATACCCGAGCCGCGCGAGGAGGGCGGTGGCGACGCTGCCGACGCCGCCGGCCGCGCCGGTCACCACGATCTCGCCATCGTCCGGGCGCACGCCATGCCGTTCCAGCGCCATCACGCACAGCATCGCGGTGTAGCCGGCCGTGCCGATGGCCATCGCCTGTTGCGGCGAAAACGCGGACGGCAGCGGCACCAGCCAGTCGCCGTCGACGCGTGCCTTCTGCGCGAGGCCGCCCCAATGCGTTTCGCCGACGCCCCAGCCGTTCAGCACGACGCGGTCGCCTGCCCGGTAGTCCGGGTGCGTGCTGTGTTCGACCTCGCCGACGAGGTCGATGCCCGGCACCATCGGAAATTTGCGGACCACCGGGCTCTTGCCGGTGATCGCGAGCCCGTCCTTGTAGTTCAACGTCGAATAGCCGACCCGGATCGTCACGTCGCCCGCAGGCAGCTGCGCGTCGTCCAGCGTCTGCAGCCGCGCGTGCTGGCCGGTCTCGTCCTTGTCGATCACGATGCCCTGGAACATCCGTCCTCCTTTCTAGACCGATCGTCTAGTTAATGGCAAAAAAACTCAGCGGCGAGGCAATCCATCGAAGAAAAACTGTGCGAACAGCGCGAGCGGCACGTCGCTGCGTTCGAGTTTCGCGCGCAGCACGGCGCCTTCCCAGCCGATCCAGAAGAACGCGGCCAGCTCGGCGGGATCGGCCGAGGCCGCCAGTTCGCCGGCTTGCTGTGCCGCGATCAGGCAGTCGGCCAGACGGCGCTGCCAATCCTCGAACGTCTCACGCAGGCGCGCGCGGAAACGCTCGGGCAGCGCGCCCATTTCCTGGCCGAGGTTGCCGATCAGGCAGCCTCGGCTGTATTCGTAGCGGGCCATGCCGTCGCGCGCATCGTCGACGAACGCGCGCACGCGCGCCAGCGGCGTTGCTTCAGTCTCGCTGAAATGACGGTCCAGCTTGCGCGCGAAGAACTCGGCGTAGCGATCGATCAGCTCGAGGCCGAACGCCTCCTTGCTGTCGAAGTAGTGATAGAACGAGCCTTTCGGCACGCCGGCGCGCCCGAGGATCTCGTCGAGCCCGGTGGCGGAAAAGCCCTTTTCGGTGAGCACCTCCAGCCCGGTGCGCAACAGCATGTCACGTGTCGCGACGAGGTCTTCGTGCTGCTTCGGTGGCCTGCCGCGGCGGCGCGGCGGATCGGTTCGAACATCCATGGCCGAATAATAGACCGTTCGTCTCAAAAATCAATAGCGGGCGTGTCGATCGCGCCGGGCGAACGCGTGCCGACGACCTTTGCCCGCGTTAACCCTGATTAATAAAGCTTATCGCGGTGAAAAATTCCGCATCTTATTGAACCGATATCGGCTCGCTATAGTGGCTCGCTTTCCCGCACGCACCGTTTGCGTGCGGCTGACACGCTGACGATCAGCAGGAGCCGCTTGATGACCACCGACGCCCGATTCACCGAAATCGAGGATCTGATGCCCGCCGCCGGCGGGTTGCGCGAGATCCGCCATCACATTCACCGCCACCCGGAACTCGCGTACGAGGAGCACGAAACGGCGGCGCTCGTCGCGGACAAGCTCGAGCAGTGGGGCTGGCAGGTGACGCGCGGGGTCGGCAAGACGGGCGTGGTCGGCACGCTGCGCGCGGGCGACGGCACGCGCAGCATCGGCATCCGCGCCGACATGGACGCGCTGCCGATCCTCGAGGCGACCGGCCTGCCGTATGCAAGCGGCACGCACGGCAAGATGCACGCGTGCGGCCACGACGGCCACACGACGATGCTGCTCGGTGCCGCGCAGCACCTCGCGAAGACGCGCAATTTCTCCGGCACCGTGCACCTGTATTTCCAGCCGGCGGAAGAGCACGGCGTCGACAGCGGCGCGAAGAAGATGATCGACGACGGCCTGTTCGAGCGCTTTCCGTGCGATGCGGTGTTCGGCATGCACAACCATCCGGGCGCGGCACCCGGCGTGTTCCTCACGCGGCGCGGCCCGTTCATGTCGGCCGGCGACAAGGCGATCATCTCGATCGAGGGCGTCGGCGGCCACGCGGCGCGGCCGCACCTGACGGTCGATCCGGTGGTCGTCGCGGCCAGCATCGTGATGGCGCTGCAGACGATCGTCGCGCGCAACGTCGACCCGTCGCAGCCGGCGGTCGTCACGGTCGGCTCGATGCACGCGGGCACCGCGAACAACGTGATCCCGAACGGCGCGCGTCTCGAACTCAGCGTGCGTTCGTTCAGCCCCGACGTGCGCGCGCTGCTCAAGCGCCGCATCGTCGAGCTCGCCGAGTCGCAGGCCGCGAGCTATGGCGCGACCGCGCACGTCGAGTACATCGAAGGCTATCCGGTCGTCGTCAATACGGATGCCGAAACGGATTTCGCCGCGCAGGTCGCGCGCGAACTGGTCGGCGACGCGCATGTGGTCGAGCAGGCCGACCTGCTGATGGGCAGCGAGGATTTCGCGTTCATGCTGCAGCAGCGGCCCGGCTCGTTCGTGCGGCTCGGCAACGGCGAAGGCGAGGACGGCTGCATGGTGCACAACCCGAAGTACGACTTCAACGATCGCAACCTGCCGATCGGCGCGGCGTTCTGGACGCGCCTCGTGGAGCGTTACCTCGGGCAGTAACCCCGGCGGCGACACGCGACGAGCGGCCGGCGCTTCCGGCCGCATTGAGAGGAGAGACGAACGATGCAGAAAGACCATCTCGCGCTGCACCCCGCGTCGACGGGCGCCGCCGCAACCGATGCGCATGGCGCGCCGGCCGTCACGAAGCGCGGCGCGATCGCGGCGGCCGTGATCGGCAACTGGCTGGAGTTCTTCGATTTCACCGTGTACGGCTTTTTCGCGGTGCTGATCGGCAAGCTGTTCTTCCCGTCGAGCGATCCGACCACGTCGCTGCTGCTGTCGGTCGCGACGTTCGCCGCCGGTTTCTTCACGCGGCCGCTCGGCAGCGTCGTGCTCGGCGTCTATGCGGACCGCAAGGGCCGCAAGGCCGCGCTGAACCTGACCATCATGCTGATGGCGCTCGGCACCGGCCTGATCGCGATCGCGCCGACCTACGCGCAGGTCGGCGTGGCCGCGCCGCTGCTGGTCGTCGGCGCGCGGCTGATGCAGGGCTTCTCGCAAGGCGGCGAATTCGGCGCGGCGACGTCCACGCTGATCGAGCAGGGCGGCACGTCGCACCGCGCGTTCCGCGCGAGCTGGCAGCTCGCGACGCAGGGCGGTGCGGCGCTGATGGGTTCGGGCTTCGCGGCGCTGCTGTCGAACACGCTGACGAAGGACGCGCTCGAGGGCTGGGGCTGGCGCCTGCCGTTCCTCGTGGGCGTGCTGATCGCGCCGGTGGGCATGTACTTGCGCCGCCGGCTCGCGGACGATGCGCCCGGCGACAACCACCACGGGATCGAACGCGGCGTGCTGCGCGAACTGTTCTCGCAGCACACGCGCACGGTGCTGCTGCTGATGCTGACGGTGATGGGCGGCACGGTGTCGACCTACATCCTGACCTTCTACATGCCGACCTATGCGATCCACACGCTCGGGCTGCCGATGAAGCTGTCGATGTTCGTCGGCGTCGCGTCGGGCTGCGTGATGCTGGTGACGTGTCCGCTGTTCGGCTGGCTGTCGGACCGCCTCGGCAGCCGGCGCCTGCCGATCTTCGTCGGGCGCGGCGTGCTGGTGCTGCTGCTGTTCCCGGCGTTCTGGCTGATGAACCATCATCCGACGCTGTCGGTGATCCTGCCGCTGACCGCGCTGATGCTGCTGTTCTATTCGCTCGGGTCGGCTTCCGAAATGGCGCTGATGTGCGAATCGCTGCCGCGCCACGTACGCGCGACGGGCATTTCGATCGCATATGCGCTCGCGGTGACGATCTTCGGCGGCACCGCGCAGCTGATCGCGACCTGGCTGGTGAAGACGACGGGCAGCAAGCTCGCGCCGGCCGGCTATGTGGCCGCGTGCGTGGTGCTGTCGCTGATCGCGGTCGCGATGCTGCGCGAGACGGCGCGCGAGTCGATGGACTGATGCGGGATGCCGCTGTCCGAAGCGACGCGGTGCAATTTCGTTCTCGTCAAATTGACGGGGCTGTGCCGCATCCTTAAATTGGGCGATGCGGAGGGAGCTCCGCGTTCCGAGAGAAGGACGTTGCAAGCAGAGTCTGAGGGTTGAGCGGGCGGCTTATGCCGCCCGTCTTTATATCTGCGCTATCCGCGTTTATATGCGCGAATGACCGTGTTGCCGATCCGGCGGGCGAAGTCACCGCTCACCCGCGCCGCGCGACCAGTTCCGACACCGTCTGCGCGGCCTGCTGCAGCGGCCCGAGAAACTCCCTCACCATCTGCTTCGCGGTGTGCCGCTGCGCGTTGCCGCTGATGTTCATCGCGGCGATCACCTGTCCGCGCCGGTTGCGGATCGGCGCGGAGATCGACATCAAGCCCACTTCGAGTTCCTGGTCGACCACGGCCCAGCCTTGCTGGCGCACCTGTGCGATCGTCGCCTTCAGTTCGCCGATGTCGGTGATCGTGCGCGGCGTATGCGCGCGGATGCCGCTCTGCGCGAGCGTTTCGTCGAGCGCCGCGTCGTCGAGCGCGGACAGCAGCACGCGGCCCATCGACGTGCAGTACGCGGGCAGGCGGCTGCCGATCGACAGGTTGATCGTCATGATCTTGCGGGTCGGCACGCGCAGCACATAGACGATCTCGGTGCGGTCGAGCACGGCGGCCGAGCAGCTTTCGTGGATCTGCGCGGACAACTGCTCCATCACCGGATCGGCGAGATTCCAGAACGGCATCGACGTGAGATACGCGAAGCCGAGCTCGAGGATCTTCGGCGTGAGGCGGAACAGCCGGCCGTCCGCCTCGACGTAGCCGAGCGTCTGCAGCGTCAGCAGGATCCGGCGTGCGCCGGCGCGCGTGAGCCCGGTGGCCGAGGCGACCTCGGTGAGCGTCTGCTCCGGGCGCTGGGCGTCGAATGCGCGGATCACCGCGAGGCCGCGCGCGAACGACTGCACATAGGAGTCGCCCGGTTTCGTCTGGATGTCTTCGGTTGTCATGAACGGTCGGATTGTCGTGCAGCCGAGAAGATAGCGCATGGGGCCTGACACGCCAACCGCACCGCGGACCGGGCGCTTGACAGGTCGTCCCCGCACTCCCTATGATGCGTTGAACGTTCGATACACGATCTTATGTTCGTATATAGAACATTTAAGCGCATCCCGGCGGGCAAAGCAAGGGGCGCGTTTCACTCACTTCCCAGCTTGCATGAGACCGGAGACACTGATGACCGAAGCTTTTCTGTGTGATGCGATTCGTACCCCGATCGGCCGCTACGGCGGCGCGCTCTCCGGCGTGCGCGCCGACGACCTCGGCGCGGTGCCGCTCAAGGCGCTCGTCGAGCGCAACCGCGACGTCGACTGGACGGCGATCGACGACGTGATCTACGGCTGCGCGAACCAGGCCGGCGAGGACAACCGCAACGTCGCGCGCATGTCTGCGCTGCTCGCGGGTTTGCCGGAGGGCGTGCCGGGTTCGACGATCAACCGCCTGTGCGGTTCCGGGATGGACGCGGTCGGCGTGGCCGCGCGCGCGATCAAGTCGGGCGAGGCCGCGCTGATGGTGGCCGGCGGCGTCGAAAGCATGACGCGCGCGCCGTTCGTGATGGGCAAGGCCGCCAGCGCGTTCGCGCGCCAGGCCGACATCTACGACACGACGATCGGCTGGCGCTTCGTCAATCCGCTGATGAAACAGCTGCATGGCGTCGATTCGATGCCGGAGACGGCCGAAAACGTCGCTGTCGACTACAACGTCAGCCGCGCCGATCAGGACCTGTTCGCGCTGCGCAGCCAGCAAAAGGCCGCGCGTGCGCAGCAGGACGGCACGCTCGCCGAGGAAATCGTACCGGTCACGATTCCGCAGAAGAAGGGCGACCCGGTCGTCTTTGCGCGTGACGAGCATCCGCGCGAAACGTCGCTCGAGACACTCGCGAAGCTGAAGGGCGTCGTGCGCCCGGACGGCTCGGTGACGGCCGGCAACGCGTCGGGCGTCAACGACGGCGCCGCCGCGCTGCTGCTCGCGAACGCGGAAGCCGCGAAGCGCTTCGGCCTGACGCCGCGTGCGCGCGTGCTCGGTATCGCGACGGCCGGCGTCGCGCCGCGCGTGATGGGCATCGGCCCGGCGCCGGCCACGCAGAAGCTGCTCGCGCGGCTCGGGATGACGATCGATCAGTTCGACGTGATCGAGCTGAACGAGGCATTCGCGTCGCAGGGTCTCGCGGTGCTGCGCATGCTCGGCGTCGCCGACGACGATCCGCGCGTGAACCCGAACGGCGGCGCGATCGCGCTCGGCCATCCGCTCGGCGCGTCGGGTGCGCGTCTCGTGACGACCGCGATGTACCAGCTGCATCGCACCAACGGCCGCTTCGCACTGTGCACGATGTGCATCGGCGTCGGCCAGGGTATCGCGATCGCGATCGAGCGCGTCTGATCGCGCGATGCGGCGAAGCGCGCGGAATGCGCGCCGCTTAGCCCTGCCTTTCCGGACGATGTGGCCGGCACGAGAAGATCGTCGTGTCGGCCACATCGTCATTCAGCCTCGTGATAGCCGCGCGATGCGCGCCGCGAGCGCGTCGATCTCGGTATCCGCGAACACCTCGATGCCATGCTGGCGCAGCAACGCCGCCGTCACACCGGCGCCGGCATGCCGCCGGCCCGCAAAACTCCCGTCGTAAATGAAGCTGCTTCCGCACGACGGACTTCCGTCCGCCAGGATCGCGAAGCGGCAGTCGTGCGCGCGTGCCAGCGCGAGCGCGGTGTGCGCGCCGTCGACGAACGGGGCCGTCACGTCGGTGCCGTGCACGTCGACGATGCGCGCGGCACCCGACAGCACGCGTTGCCCCGATTCGCCTGCCGCGATCTCGGCGGGCGGACGCGGCACGCTCAATCCGCCTGCCAGTTCCGGACACACGGGCACCAGGCGCCCTTCGCGCCGCCATCGTGCGAGCGTGTCATGCGCGGCGGTCCTCGCCGAGCCGTTGTAGCGGACGGGGTGGCCGAGCACGCACATGCTGACGAGGATCTTCGGCGCGACCGGCGGCTGCGGCGGGTTCTGCAATGTCGTTCTCCGTGCGGGCGGTGTCGGGCGCGCGGAAATGTTGCGCGCGGGTGGCGTTCGCGCGCGTCAGGCCGTCGGCGCTTCCAGGTGGATGTCCTCCGGCTCGAGCGCGTACAACGCCGGGTCGGGCGATGCGCTGACGGTGAAACCGAGGCGCAGGTAGAAGTCGATCGTGCGCTGCGACGGCGTCGCGGACACGTAGAGCCGTGCGGCGCCCATCGTCCGTGCCTGCGCGCGGGCCGCGCGATAGAGATGCTCGCCGAGCCCGCAACCGCGCCAGTCCTGACTCACGTGCAGGAACTTCAGCTGCAGCATGTCGCGTCGCGGGCCGAGCGGATCGGCGTCCACGATGACCGCCGCGACCAGCCGTGCGCCGTCGAACATGCCGAGACACCAGCCGCCGCGATCGTGACAGTCGAGCAGGATCGGCGTGTAATGCTCGGCTTCGCCGTCGGGCCAGCCGCGCACGTCGTAGAAGTCGGGGACGAGCTGCAGTTCGCCGTCGCGCAGCGCGTACAGATGATGGATGATCTCGCGCCGGTCGATGGTCCAGACGAGCGGCAGTTCGTCGCGGGTGAGCAGGCGTGCCGAGAGTGCGTCGCGTTCGGTGGCGGTGCGGCGTGTCATGCGGTGGTCCGGTGTGCAGCGCGTTGCGTGTGGTTGGGTGGGTGCGGCCGCGTGCCTGCTGCGGCGCCGCGCATGTTGTGCATGTCGTGCGTTTGCGGAACACGCATCGTGTCGCGATCGCGGAAAAGCGCGGCCTGATCGTGTCTATCGCCGTCATGCGCAGGCCGTGCCGTATTCCGGGGCGGCCGATTCAATTGCAGCCGGGATTTTTTCATCGAGTTCAAATGCCGGTCGAATGGAGCAGATCAGGCAGAGTCGTTTCGCTGCGCGCAACGGCTGCGCAGATTGGCTCGTTGCGCTGGGTTATTCCATAAAGCATCGGTTCACTTTCGCAAAGCGTCGGATGTGATTATCGCCGGATGACTTGATCGAAATCATGCAGATGACCGAATTCGATCTTTCATGCGCTTCCGGATTAAGGTTTTTCCGGAGGGTGCCGACAGCAAGGACGAGACCGTCGTAAAGCGATAAACCGTTTTTCGGCTACTGAGCGTGATTTTCGCGCTGCGCGGATCCTGCAGCCGGATCCGCCTTTCGGAGCCCTGCATGCGCAACAACCAGCCTGTCACCCAACAAGAATTCGAATTTCCCGACGACGTCACGCTGATGTCGACCACCGATGCGGACAGCATCATCACATACGCGAATACGACGTTCGCGTATGTGAGCGGCTTCTCGACCGACGAACTCGTCGGCGAGCCGCACAACGTCGTGCGGCACCCGGACATGCCGAAAGAGGCGTTCGCCGACATGTGGGCGACGCTGAAGAACGGCGAACCGTGGACGGCGCTCGTGAAGAACCGCCGCAGGAACGGCGATCACTACTGGGTGCGCGCGAACGCGGTGCCGGTGATGCGCGACGGGCAGCCGACGGGCTACATGTCGGTGCGTACCAGCGCGCCGCGCGACGAGATCGCGGCGGCCGACGCGCTGTACCGCGCGTTCCGCGAAGGCAAGGCCGGCAATCGCCGTTTCCACAAGGGGCTGATCGTCCGTACCGGGCTGATGCGTGTCGCGTCGCTGTTCCAGACGATGTCGGTGCGCGCGCGCGTTCATTCGACCCTGTGCGTGCTGGCACCGGCCGTCGTCGGCGCGGGGTGGGCGTGCGGGCTGACCGGCGGCGGGCTCGCGGCGTTTGCCGGTGCGGCGGTCGGTGTGGCGGTGGCGGCCGGCCTGTGGCTCGACGCGCAGATCGTGCGTCCGCTGATTCAGTTGCGCGACCAGGCGTTGCGCGTCGCGACCGGCGCAAGCCGCCGCGGCGTGCGGATGAACCGCGTCGACGAGATCGGCATGACGTTGCGTACGATCAACCAGCTCGGGCTGATGTTCCGCTGGCTCGTCGACGACGTCAGCGAGCAGGTGCACAACGTGCAACGCGCGAGCAACGAGATCGCCCAGGGCAACAACGACCTGAGCGCGCGCACCGAACAGGCCGCGTCGAGCGTGCAGGAGACCGCCGCGTCGATGGCCGAGATGACGGCCACCGTCGACAGCAATGCGGAGACCGCACTGCAAGCGAACCGGCTCGCCGTGTCCGCGAGCGAGGCGGCCGAGCGCGGCGGGCAGGCGGTGAGCGAAGTCGTCACGACGATGAACGACATTACCGACAGCTCGCGCAGGATCGCCGACATCATCGGCGTGATCGACGGCATCGCGTTCCAGACCAACATCCTCGCGCTGAATGCGGCGGTCGAGGCGGCGCGCGCGGGCGAACAGGGGCGCGGTTTCGCGGTGGTCGCCGGCGAGGTGCGGGCGCTCGCGCAACGCAGCGCGAACGCGGCGAAGGAAATCAAGACACTGATCGGCGCGAGCGTCGAGCGGGTCGAATCGGGCGCCCGGATCGTCGACGGCGCGGGCAAGACGATGGAGGACATCGTCACGCAGGTGAAGCGAGTGTCGGATCTGATCGCGGAAATCAGCTCGTCGACGGCCGAGCAGAGCACCGGGGTTGCGCAGGTTGATCAGGCGGTCGTGCATCTGGACAACATCACGCAGCAGAACGCGGCGCTGGTCGAGCAGAGCGCGGCGGCGTCGGAAAGCCTGAAGCAGCAGGCGACGCGGCTCGTGGACGCGGTGAACGTGTTTCGGTGATCGTCGGGGGCGCGCTCCCGCCACTGCGAGGCAACGCGAAGCAAATCGGGGCAAGGCGGCGAAATCCCCGATTTTCGTTTCGATTTACATGAATTAAACGAGAGAGATTCGCATTCTCGATTCCAGATCGATTCGTGAATCCCGTTGGAACAAGCGCCGGAATGGTCAGATGATTGATGGCGCAAGTATTTGATAAAGCTGGATTTTATTTACATATAAACAAAATGTTCGGCTGGATCAAGATGATGCGAAATTCATGCATATTTACCCGAAGCCGGCATAATGTTTTCGCCGGATTTGCCGAAAGCGCAGGAGTCTGATCGAACGCATGCGGGACGACCGCGATGCGGACGGTCTCGGTTCAATCCACAAGCGGACGCCAAGATCCGCAACCTGGGAACTCCACACCATGCGCAATAACCAGCCTGTCACGCAACGCGAATTCGATTTTCCCGACGGCGCGACGCTGATGTCGACCACCGACGCGGACAGTTACATCAAGTACGCGAATGCCGCGTTCATTCAGGTCAGCGGATTTTCCCCCGAGGAGATCGAAGGTCAGCCGCACAACGTCGTGCGGCACCCGGACATGCCGAAGGAGGCGTTCGCCGACATGTGGGCGACGCTGAAGAACGGCGAACCGTGGACCGCGCTCGTGAAGAACCGTCGCAAGAACGGCGATCATTACTGGGTCCGTTCGAATACGGTGCCGGTGATGCGCAACGGGCAGCCGACGGGTTACATGTCGGTGCGCACCAAGGCGTCGCGCGACGAGATCGCGGCGGCCGACGCGCTGTATCGCGCGTTCCGCGAAGGCAAGGCCGGCAATCGCCGTTTCCACAAGGGGCTGATCGTCCGTACCGGGCTGATGCGTGTCGCGTCGCTGTTCCAGACGATGTCGGTGCGCGCGCGCGTTCATTCGACCCTGTGCGTGCTGGCGCCGGCCGTCGTCGGCGCGGGGTGGGCGTGCGGGCTGACCGGCGGCGGGCTCGCGGCGTTTGCCGGTGCGGCGGTCGGTGTGGCGGTGGCGGCCGGCCTGTGGCTCGACGCGCAGATCGTGCGTCCGCTGATTCAGTTGCGCGACCAGGCATTGCGCGTCGCGACCGGCGAGAGCCGCACCGGCGTGGCGATGAACCGCGTCGACGAGATCGGCATGACGCTGCGCACGATCAACCAGCTCGGGCTGATGTTCCGCTGGCTCGTCGACGACGTCAGCGAGCAGGTGCACAACGTGCAGCGCGCGAGTAACGAGATCGCGCAAGGCAACAACGACCTGAGCGCGCGCACCGAACAGGCGTCGACCAGCGTGCAGCAGACGGCCGCGTCGATGGCCGAGATGACGGCCACCGTATCGAGCAACGCGGAGACGGCGCTGCAGGCGAACCAGCTGTCGGTTTCGGCGAGCGAGGCGGCCGAGCGCGGCGGACGGGCGGTGAGCGAAGTCGTCACGACGATGAGCGACATCACGGCGAGTTCGCACAAGATTTCCGACATCATCGGCGTGATCGACGGCATCGCGTTCCAGACCAACATCCTCGCGCTGAACGCGGCGGTCGAGGCGGCGCGCGCGGGCGATCAGGGGCGCGGCTTCGCGGTGGTCGCCGGCGAGGTGCGGGCCCTCGCGCAACGCAGCGCGAACGCGGCGAAGGAAATCAAGACACTGATCGGCGCGAGTGTCGAGCGGGTCGAATCGGGCGCCCGGATCGTCGACGGCGCGGGCAAGACGATGGAGGACATCGTCACGCAGGTGAAGCGCGTGTCGGACCTGATCGCGGAGATCAGCTCGTCGACGGCCGAGCAGAGCACCGGGGTCGCGCAGGTCGACCAGGCGGTCGTGCATCTGGACAACATCACGCAGCAGAACGCGGCGCTGGTCGAGCAGAGCGCGGCCGCGTCGGAAAGCCTGAAGCAGCAGGCGACGCGGCTTGTGGATGCGGTGAACGTGTTTCGTTGACGGTGGGGAAGGCAGGTGACGCGGGCACGGTGGAGACGCGCGGCCCGCGCGTCACCTCCACGGGGAGGCGCAGATCAAATCAGCGCCGGTTGCAACGGTGCACGGTGCTCGCGAACCTTGACGATCCGGTATTCGTTGCGAAGCCCTTCGTCGGTGACGATCTGCGTCTGGCGCAGATCGACGACCAGCACGTCGCCCTTTCCGAAGCGCTCGCCGGCATCGACCTTCGCGATGAACCGTTCGTCGTCCAGCGACGCATAGAACGCGGACGTGCCGTCGTGCACGCGCCATTTGTTGCCGTCCTTGAACACGACGGATTCGAGCTTCAGCATCTTGAGTGCGATCGTGTCGGTGACGATTTCGCCGGGATCGTCGCTACTCGCGAACGTACCGAGTTCGTCGCGTTCGATCGAGAGTTCGACGATGTCGTCGCGGACGATGCCGAAGCTGTCGATGCCGTCATGTTCGAGCGGCGAGAGCATTTTCTGCAGGTTGACGCGAACGGCCCGGTTCCGATACAGCCGGACGATGGGTTCATCGACGACGAAGCATTCCTGCTCCGACATCCAGATCCTGACATGCGCTCCGTCCGGCTCGGTGCGATGCGGTTTGCGCCCGCGCAGCGTGCGAATGAGGCCGATCAGCCCGCCGCCACCGATGATCCCCAATGCGGTGAGGATTGCCAGTGCGTTGCTGAACGCATTGGCGTTCGGCCCGGCGAACAGGTCGCGGATCTGGCTCGCGAGCGACTGGACGAAGATCAGCTCTGCATGGAATGAGCCGGCCTTGAAGCCGCCCCTGACCTCGAGACGAACCTCGGAGTGGTCGCCATTGAGTTCCTTGTTGGCGGACGAGAACAGGTCGGCGATCGCGAGCAGCACCGGTGCGAGGTCACGCACGTCCATCCGGTGCTCGCCGAGCGCGGGCCCGTCATAGACGACATTGAACGGCTGGTGATTGCTCGGCCCGCCGCGCTTTTCCTTGGGCGGGTACGTACGACGATCGGCTGACCCGACGCTCATGTGCGGACTCCCTTCGTGCGGGGCGCGATGCCGGGACGGGTGCGAGGACGCGCGACGAGGGCGCGGTGCGCGGGGGATACGCAGGTCGGGCGGACGGAAGAACTGCTCATGCGCAGGCAAACCGGATCGAGGTGGAACGCTCAATCTAGCGGCTGGCAGCGGGACGAGAAATGAGACTTGAACGAAATTGCCGAACGGCATGACGTTTGGCCGATGCGGCATCGACGTCGCGCACGGAACGCGTGCCGACATCGCGCACGGCAAGGTGACGCGGGCACGGCGGAGAGGAGGTACCGGCCCGCGTCGTGACCGCCCGGTTCCGGCCGGGCGGTCAGGGCCTGTCGCCGAAGCGCCAGGCCCCGAAACGTCAGACGGCGAGGCAGAGGTACTTGATCACGACGTAGTCGTCGATGCCGTAGTGCGAGCCTTCACGGCCGAGGCCCGACTGCTTGACGCCGCCGAACGGCGCGACTTCGTTCGAGATCAGGCCCGTGTTCACGCCGACCATCCCGTACTCGAGCGCTTCGGCGACCTTCCACACGCGGCCGATGTCGCGGCTGTAGAAGTACGCGGCGAGACCGAACTCGGTGTCGTTCGCGAGGCGGATCACCTCGTCGTCGCTGCCGAACTTGAACAGCGGCGCGAGCGGCCCGAACGTCTCTTCCTTCGCGACCTTCATCGCCGGCGTGACGCCCGTCAGCACGGTCGGCTCGAAGAAACCGTGGCCGAGCGCGTGGCGCTTGCCGCCCGTCACGACGGTCGCGCCCTTCGCGAGCGCGTCCTCGATGTGCGCCTCGACCTTCAGCACGGCCGCTTCGTTGATCAGCGGACCCTGCGTGACGCCCGGCTCCGTGCCGCGGCCGACCTTCAGCTGGCCGACCGCTGCCGCGAGCTTCTGCGCGAACTGGTCGTACACGGCTTCGTGCACGTAGAAGCGGTTCGTGCACACGCACGTCTGGCCGCTGTTGCGGTACTTCGATGCGATCGCGCCCTGCACGGCGGCATCGAGATCGGCGTCGTCGAACACGATGAACGGTGCGTTGCCGCCGAGTTCCAGCGACACCTTCTTGACCGTCGCCGCGCATTGCGACATCAGCAGGCGGCCGACCGGCGTCGAGCCGGTGAACGACAGCTTGCGCACGATCGGGTTCGACGTCAGCTCGCCGCCGATCGCCTTCGGATCGCCGGTGACGACGCTGAACACGCCGGCCGGCACGCCCGCGCGTTCGGCCAGCACGGCCATCGCGAGGGCCGAGAACGGCGTCGCCTCGGCCGGTTTCACGACGATCGGGCAGCCTGCCGCGAGCGCCGGGCCGACCTTGCGGGTGATCATCGCCGCCGGGAAGTTCCACGGCGTGATCGCCGCGCACACGCCGATCGCTTCCTTCGTCACGACGATGCGCTTGTCGCTCGCCGGCGTCGGGATCGTGTCGCCGTACACGCGCTTGCCTTCCTCCGCGAACCACTCGAGGAACGATGCGGCGTAGCCGATCTCGCCCTTCGCCTCGGCGAGCGACTTGCCCTGCTCGGTGGTCAGGATCAGCGCGAGGTCGTCGGCGTTTTCCATCATCAGGTCGTGCCACTTGCGCAGGATCGCCGCGCGCTCCTTCGCGGTCTTCTTGCGCCATGCCGGCCATGCGGCGTTCGCGGCCTCGATTGCGTGGCGCGTCTCGGCCGTGCCCATCGCCGGCACGGTGCCGAGCAGGCCGCCGGTTGCCGGATTGCGGACCTCGAACGACTCGCCGTTCGCCGCGCCTTGCCATTCGCCGTTGACATACGCCTGCTGGCGGAACAGCGACGGATCTTTCAGTGCCAGGGTTTCCTGAACGGTGCTCATATGAATCGCCTGCCTTGAAAATGACGGATAAAAAGGCCGCCGCCGTCCTGACGACGGCGGCGGCGCATTCGGTTGACGTGGACCGGAACTCAGGCCGGCACGCCGACCGTTTCCTTCAGCACTTCCTCGAGGATCACGAGCGCTTCGTCGAACACGGCCTGCGGGATCGTCAGCGGGAACAGGAAGCGCACGACGTTCGAGTACACGCCGCACACGAGCAGCAGCAGCCCGCGCTCGAGCGCGCGCGTCTGCACGCGCTTCGTGAATTCCGCGTCCGGCTCGCCCGAACCCGGCTTCAGGAACTCGACCGCGATCATCGCGCCCGGGCCGCGCACGTCGGCGATCTGCGGCACGTCGGCCTGCAGCGAATTCAGCTTCGCCTTCAGCACGTCGCCGAGTTGCGTCGCACGTTCGCACAGCTTCTCTTCGTCGATGATCTCGAGCACCGCGTGCGCCGACGCGACGGCCAGCGGGTTGCCCGCATAGGTGCCGCCGAGGCCGCCGGGAGCCGCTGCGTCCATCACGTCCGCACGGCCGACGACGCCCGACAGCGGCATGCCGCCCGCGAGGCTCTTCGCCATCGTGATCAGGTCGGCCAGCACGTCGTAGTGCTGCATCGCGAACAGCTTGCCGGTACGCGCGAAGCCAGTCTGCACTTCGTCGGCGATCAGCAGGATGCCGTGCTCGTTACAGATCTTGCGCAGCGCGCGCACGAACTCGGCCGGCGCCGGGTTGAAGCCGCCTTCGCCCTGGACCGGTTCGAAGATGATCGCGGCGACGCGCTTCGGATCGATGTCGGCCTTGAACAGCATCTCGATCGCCTTGATCGAGTCGGCCGTCGTCACGCCGTGCAGCGCGTTCGGGTACGGCGCGTGGAACACGTCGCCCGGGAACGGGCCGAAGTTCAGCTTGTACGGGGCGACCTTGCCGGTCAGCGCCATGCCCATCATCGTGCGGCCGTGGAAGCCGCCCGAGAACGCGATCACGCCCGGACGGCCGGTCGCGGCGCGCGCGATCTTGATCGCGTTTTCGACGGCTTCGGCGCCGGTCGTGAAGAACGCGGTCTTCTTCGGGAAGTCGCCCGGCGCGCGTTCGTTGATCTTTTCCGCCAGCTCGACGTACGACGCGTACGGGACGATCTGGTAAGCGGTGTGCGTGAAGCTGTTCAGTTGATCCGCGATCGCCTTGACGATCTTCGGGTGGCGGTGGCCCGTGTTCAGCACCGCGATGCCGGCGGCGAAATCGATGAAGCGGCGGCCTTCGACATCCCACAGCTCCGCGTTCTCGGCGCGGGCTGCGTAGAAATCGCACATCACGCCGACGCCGCGCGGGGTGGCGGCGTTCTTGCGGGCCTGCAGGTCGGCATTCTTCACGGTCATCTCCTTGATGTTCTGTCCGGTGGGATAAAAATCGGCCGCATTGGCAGCCCATGGAGGCGACTATAATCACATTTGGCTCTGGCAATCAGAGCCATTTCAATAAATATTCAGGAGCCAATCATGCGCGCAAGCGTGTTGTCGGACTGGCTGGCGCAGCGCCTCGTGCGCGGCGGCGAACAGCCGATCTACCGGCAGCTGCACCGGCTGCTGCAGCAGGCGATCCTGTCGCGCGAACTGCCGGCCGGCACGCGCGTGCCGTCGTCGCGGCTGCTGGCGGCTGAGCTCGGGATCGCCCGCAACACGGTCACGCAGGTTTACGAACAGCTTGCGCTCGAAGGTTATGTGAACTCGGCGACGGGGCGCGGCACGTTCGTCGCCGACAGCGCGCCGGACGAGATCGTCGGCGCGTCGCCCGACCCGGCCGCCGGCGCGGCGGTGGCACCATCGTCCGCGCGGCGGCTGTCGGCGCGCGGCACGCGGCTCGTGGAGGGCGCGGGCGTGTCGAAGCGCCAGGGTGGCGCGTTCATGCCCGGCGTGCCCGATGTGTCGCGCTTTCCGGCGCGCGTGTGGACGCGGCTGCACAACAAGTACTGGCGGAGATTGCGCCCCGATTTGCTCACCTACGCGCCGGGCGGCGGGCTCGCGCTGCTGCGCGAGGCGCTGGCCGACTACCTGCGCACGTCGCGTTCGGTGCGTTGCACGCCCGAGCAGATCGTGATCACGACCGGGATCCACCAGTCGATCGACCTCGCGGTGCGGCTCCTGACCGATCCGGGCGACGCGATCTGGACCGAGGATCCGTGCTACTGGGGCGTGCGCAGCGTGCTGAACGTGTCGGGGCTGACCACGCGGCCGATTCCGGTCGACGACGAAGGGATCGCGCCGTCGGCCGCCGATCTCGCCGAGCCGCCGAAGCTGATGCTCGTCACGCCGTCGCACCAGTATCCGCTCGGGATGGTGATGAGCCTCGCGCGGCGCCGCATGCTGCTCGAATACGCGCGCCAGCACGGCTGCTGGATCATCGAGGACGACTACGACAGCGAATTCCGCTACGGCAGCCGGCCGCTCGCGTCGCTGCAGGGGCTCGATACGGCCGGGCAGGTGATCTACGTCGGCAGTTTCGGCAAGACGCTGTTCCCGGGGCTGCGGGTCGGGTATCTGGTCGCGCCGGAGCCGCTCGCCGAGAGCTTCGCGACCGCGAGCGCCGAGCTGTATCGCGAAGGGCAGCTGCTGCAGCAGGCGGTGCTCGCCGAGTTCATCGCGGAAGGGCACTTCGTGTCGCATATCCGCAAGATGCGCACGCTGTACGGGCAGCGCCGCGAGGTGCTGCTCGATGCGGTCGCGCGCCGCTACGGCGACACGCTGCAGGCACTCGGCAGCGATGCGGGGCTGCATCTCGTCACGCGGCTGCCGGACGGGGTCGACGATCGCGCGGTCGCGCAGGCCGCGCTCGAACGCAACATCGTCGTGCGGCCGCTGTCCGGTTACTACGCGGAGCGCGAGCGCGCGGCGTCGGGGTTGCTGCTCGGCTATGCGTGCGTGCCGGAGGACGAGATCGCGACGGCGTTCGCGACGCTGGCCGAGGCGATCGACGAGCGGGCGTTCGACGGGATGATTGCGGCGGCTTGACGTGTGCGGCAGTTGAGGTGACGACCCACGCTCGAGACGGCAGAGCGCGATGCGAAAGTCACGTATGAGAGGGAGTCGATATGGATCAGCGTTTTCAAGCAGGTCCAGGGCAATTGTCTCCGCGGTGCGGAGACAATTGCCTCGCCTGGAAAAACCTCGGCTGCAAGCACACAACGGCCCGACTGCCGAGTGCACCGGACCTGCCGTGACTGCCGGTCCTTCCTGAGGGCGTACGCACGCGCGTCAAAGCCGGATCAACGCCGCGCCCGCGACCACCAGCGCGCATGCGGCGAGCCGCTGCGCGCCGGGCCGCTCGCGCATCACGAACCAGCCGATCGCGACCGCGAAGATCGAGCTTGTCTCGCGCAGCGCCGATACCGTCGCGACCGGCAGATGCCGGTACGCGAGAATCACGATTCCATAGGCGGCGAGCGAGATCGTGCCGGCGATCGCGCCTTGCCGCAGCGACGCGCGCGAACCGAACACCACGCGCGGGCCGCCGCGCATCGCGCACACCAGCACGAGCTGCGGCACGCTCCACAGCAGATAAACCCACGCGATATAGCCGAGTGCGCTGCCCGACACACGCGAGCCGATGCCGTCGCAGATCGAATACGCGGCGATGAACACGCCCGTGAGCAGTGCGTACGGCACGCCTTCGCCGGAGAACCGGAAGCCGCGCCGCAACGCGAGCGACATGATGCCGAACGACACGAGCGCAATGCCCGCGAAGCCGAACGGCGTCGGTCGCTCGTGCAGCATCGCGAGCGCCAGCACCGATACGAGCAGCGGCGAGATCCCGCGCGCGATCGGGTAGATCTGCCCGAATTCGCCGTTGCGGTATGCACGCGCCAGCGTGAAGCAGTACGCGACCTCGAGCACGGCCGACGCCGCGACATACGGCCACGCGGCGGGCGCTGGCGCGGGCAGCAGTACAACGCCCGCGATGCCGAACGCGAGATACGGCAGCGACATCGTGCCGAGCTGGACGAGACGGTCTTCGCTCACGTGGAGGAATGCATTCCAGATCGCGTGCAAGAGGGCGGAGCACAGCACGAGGCCGATGAACAGGTGATCCATGAATGAGCGAGCGGACGAGGGCGGGCGCCGTCAATTATGTGGGTGCCGGGCGCGCTCGCGCGGAATTGTCGATAATAGAACATTGTTATTCACCGGATGCCGACGATGACCGAAGCCCCCCTCACCCCGCCCGCCGTTCCGCGCCTCACGAGCCTGTCGCATGGCGGCGGCTGCGGCTGCAAGATCGCGCCGGGCGTGCTGTCCGAACTGCTGAAGCGGGCGACGCCGCCCGCGCTGTTCCCGGACCTGCTGGTCGGCACCGAGACCTCCGACGACGCGGCCGTCTACCGGCTGAACGACGAGCAGGCGATCGTCGCGACGACCGACTTCTTCATGCCGATCGTCGACGATCCGTTCGACTTCGGCCGTATCGCTGCCACCAACGCGCTGTCCGACGTCTACGCGATGGGCGGCAAGCCGATTCTCGCGCTCGCGCTGGTCGGGATGCCGATCAACGTGCTGCCGCACGAGACGATCGCGGCCGTGCTGCGCGGTGGCGAATCGGTGTGCGCGGATGCCGGCATTCCGGTCGCGGGCGGCCATTCGATCGATTCGGTCGAGCCGATCTACGGGCTCGCGGCGATTGGCGTCGTGCATCCGTCGCGCGTGAAGCGCAACGCGGCCGCGCGCGCGGGTGACGTGCTCGTGCTCGGCAAGCCGCTCGGCGTCGGCGTGCTGTCGGCCGCGCTGAAGAAGAACCAGCTCGACGACGCGGGCTATGCGCAGATGGTGGCGACGACCACCAAGCTGAACCGGCCGGGCGCCGAACTCGCCGCGCTGCCGGGCGTGCATGCGCTGACCGACGTCACGGGCTTCGGGCTGCTCGGCCATACGCTCGAACTGGCGCGCGGCGCGAAGCTGACCGCACGCGTGCATTACGCATCGCTGCCGTGGCTGGCGGGCGTCGAGGCGTTCGTCGCCGACGGCGTGTTCACCGGCGCATCGGGCCGCAACTGGGCCGCATATGGCGCCGACGTGCGGCTCGCCGACGGGCTGCCGCCCGTCGCGCAGGCGCTGCTGACCGATCCGCAGACGTCCGGCGGCCTGCTGGTCGCGTGCGCGCCGGATGCCGTCGACGACGTGCTCGCGTGCTTCCGCGCCGACGGCTTCGACCGTGCGGCCGTGATCGGCGAGATGGTGGACGGGCCCGCGCGCGTCGACGTCGCCTGACGCGGTTTTTTTCACGCTGGATCGCTGTCGGTCGCTAGAATCGATGCCTTCCCTCGAAGGCATCGACGACCGATGAACGATTTCCTGTTCGGGCCGTGGATCGAGAGCCACGCAAGGCTCGTCGTGGTTTGCATCCAGTCATTCGCATCGACGTCGACTCGTGCGTCGGTCGATCAGATAGTATTCCTGATGTTATTGCGCGGCGCGCATGTCGATCCCGGCCGCGTTTCATGCGAATCCTGGAGCCGCGCACACCGCCCGCCGTTTCGTAGTCGGGTTCCGCATCGCACACGCGCGTTCTATACTCCCTCGCGCAGTCTCCGAGAGCCGTTCTCACCCAACATCACCGAAACAAGGAACGCCGATGCTGACTCGCTCCATCCTTTCCGCAGCTGCATTCTCGCTTGCCGCCTGTGCGACCGCGCCGTCGATTGCGCAGAACAACCAGGGCAACGATGGGGGCAACGCCGCATTCGCCGAGACCGGTGCACAGGGCCGCCCGGTCAAGGTCATGATCATCACGATGTTCGGTCCGGAAGGCCAGGCATGGCTCGACCGGCTCGGCCCGTGGCGCGACATCACCGTGCCCGGCCTGTCGCCCGACTATCCGGCCGTTCACTGCAACAAGCAGGACGTGTGCGTGGTGACGACCGGCATGGGCTACGCGAACGCGTCCGCGACGATCATGGCGCTCACGTTCTCGCAGCGTTTCGACCTGCGCCGCACGTACTTCCTCGTGTCGGGCATCGCGGGCGTCGACCCCGCGCAAGGCACGGTCGGTTCCGCCGCCTGGTCGAAATACCTGGTCGACTTCAGCCTGCAGTGGGAACTCGATGCGCGCGAGATTCCAGCAGGCTGGAATACCGGCTTTCTCGGCATCAATACGAAGAGCCCGAACGACAAGCCGCCGCTCGACTACCGCACCGAAGTATTCCAGCTCAACCCGCAGCTGACCGATGCCGCGTATGCGCTGTCGCGCAACGTCGTGCTCGCCGACAGCGCGCAGGCCCAGGCCGCGCGCGCGAAGTTCACGTATGCGCCGGCGAATCGGCCGCCGACGGTGATCCAGTGCGACACGTCATCGGGCAATACGTGGTTCTCGGGCACGCTGATCGGCGAGCGCGCGCGCCAGTGGACCAAGATCCTCACCGACGGCAAGGGCACCTACTGCATGACCGCGCAGGAAGACAACGCGACGTATGAAGCGCTCAAGCGCGCGGCGAGCGTGAAGCGGGTCGACCTGTCGCGCGTCGCGGTGCTGCGCACGGGTTCCGATTTCGACCGGCCGTATGCAGGGCAGACGAGCGCGGACAATCTGCTGAACTATGCGGACCAGGGTGGTTTCGCCCCGGCGACCGAAAACCTGTACCGCGCGGGCAATCCGCTCGTTCAGGACATCGTCACGCACTGGGGCGAATGGCGCGACGGCGTGCCGCGCCGGTGAGGGGGTAGCGCCGCGCTGGAGTCACTCGATCATTCACGCGTGGCCGGGCTCCGGGCGAGTCGATATCGCCTGGAGCGACCGGATTGGGGCCCGCGGGACCGGCTGCGGAGGATCACGGGCCGGGGCGCGCGAGTTTGAGTTCGATGCGCGTATATTCCGGCCCCAATAGCTGCATGGGCGCAGTCTCACCGTGCTCGTCCGTCATGCCGATGTATTGCGTGGCACTGGTGCTGATCCGGTAGCAGGTATGCGTTAGCAGCCGGTGGTCTTGATTTCGCAAAAGCAAGGTCTGGTTGCGCGTGCGTGCGGTCCAGCGCTCCGTTGTCACGAAACGTGCCGACGTGGGTTCACGACTGTCGCCGCATGAAAAGCGGCTCGAGTCGGGCTCGGGCCCCGGCATTTCGGGTGTCGGTGCATGACTGGCGACACCGGGCGTACCTGCCGAGTTGCAAAGACTCTGACAGCCCGCAGGCGGGCATTTCGGGACGAACTGGACCCAAAGCTGCTTCCTGTCATCGGGATCGAGCTTGCCGTTCCTGCGCGACACGATTCGCTCGTCGATGTAAATGTCGTCGGGCGACATTCCGAGTTGCACGAGAAACGATTTCATCTGCGCACCGCGTTGCCGCGCGAGTTGATTAGGGCGGCTTTCCCAATCGTAGGCCGTCGCGTCGATCGAGACCGCCGCCCCTTCGCGCGTCCATTCCCTGGCGGTCAGGTAGTGTCTGACGACGGAGAGTCTGTCGCTGTTGGCGATTTCGGCCGAATTCAGCGGCAGTTCCATGCTGTCGGTCAACAGGACCTTGCACGCATTGGCCTGTATCGGGAGTGACAGGAGGGCGCCGAATATGACAGAGAGGGCACGTCGCATGAGTTGCTCCGATTCAACGTGCCAGAATGAACCACGCGATGTTGTCTGCATTACCGATCGCCATGCCCGGGTAGCGTTTCGCGAACTGGGCGCTGGCCCGTCGACCGTATGCCGCTGGATGGTCGCCCGCGTCGAAAGTGTCTGCAAAATGCGCGCATTCGTGAACGATGGTCAATTGCTGCGAGGAGAGGTTCCCGGCTGATCGCTCGGGTAGCGAGCAGAACGGGAGATTGATGGCGATTGTATGAGTTGCGGTGTCGGAGCGACAGACATGCGCGACCTCGGCGTCGAGATGTTTCATGTTTGGAAGACATCCTGTTGCGCGGTCGGCATCGGAACCGATGCGGACGAAATTTTCTGGCCCGAGCGTGGCCATCACCCTGGCGAGGGCGTCGAGCCCTGAAGTAAGTCTGCGTCTTGTATCGCTATTTGCCGAGCCGAACCACTCGATCACTCGTGCTTCCGTGGCCGGGTTCCAGAGCATCAGTTCCCTGCGCCGTCGCAGTGTGATCTCGACTGCTTCGTCCCGCAATTCGAGCATCCGTTTCCTGAACGCCGCGTCCGTCATGTTCGGACAGATGGGTGGTCCATCGAGAGATACACCAGGCAGTGGCGATGTTGTCATAGGCACTCTCCATATGGATATCATTTGGAGTGCTGATGCTAAGTGCCTGAAGTAGGACCGAAGGTGTACCAGATTTCGGTCGATGCAACGAATGAGTATTGGGAAGTGTGAATGGAAGGTGGGAAAGACGGCGGGTTCTTGCGGCGAACAAGCAACCTTTCGCTGGCTCAACCGGCGTGATGATCTGGATTGAGCCCGCTGGACATGCAATATACAGCCGATCGACCATCGACTACGATGGCAAGCGCGACCGGCAGACTAATCAGCTCGTGTCAATCGCTGTATCGGGCATGGATGCGACTTGGTCGCTGGATTGACCTTGGATAACGTCACCAATTGTGTCGCTACACTGGTGCAGTGACTACGGCACAAATATGCCGTAGTGGCCGACGCTTCGCCCCGGCGACCGAAAACCTGTACCGCGCGGGCAATCCGCTCGTTCAGGACATCGTCACGCACTGGGGCGAATGGCGCGACGGCGTGCCGCGCCG